>JAZODZ010000387.1:0-5029 GCA_045597285.1 Myxococcota bacterium | reverse complement strand
TGCCTACTGCCTATTGCCTCATTTCGATAGATTCACATAATTCAAATCACCTTTGGTCACTGAACTACCCCCTCCTGCCTCATTTCATCAAATCCGACTGCCCCGTCTTTTCAAGATATAACGCCGTCAAATCGGGTGTCTGCGGATTTTTGAACAATTCTTCAATATCTGCGCGGGAATAATCGGCCACACACTTTCCGTGATGAAGGATGAAAAACCTCGTGCACATCTCGTGAAGCATCTCGAGGATATGGCTGGAAATCAAAATGGAACGGTCTTCAGATATATATTTTTTCAAATACCGCCCTAGTTTATACGTACTCTCCGGATCGAGTCCCACAAAGGACTCATCCAGAACGACGAGTTCCGGCTTACCAATCAGGGCCCCCGCCATCGCAATCTTACGCGCCATCCCGCCGGAATACTCGCGAATCATTCGGTTTCTCGCATCGAGAAGATCGCACAACGTCAGCAATTCCTCGATTTGCGCCTTCAAATCCTCATCCGTCATGCCTCGAATCCGGCCCGTCATCGAAAGGAATTCATCCCCCGTCATATAACGGTACAACGCCAAATCCTGAGGCACATACCCGAGATGACGCCGCGCCTCCACGGGGTCTTTCTCAATATCCTTGCCACTGATCAAAATCGTCCCCGAATCCGGACTCGACAACCCCGCAATAGACCGCATGGTCGTCGACTTCCCTGCCCCATTCTGCCCTATAAAAGCTACAGCCTCACCTGAATTTATCGTCATCGACAAATCATCGACTGCTTTTAGTTTTCCAAAACTCTTCGTCAAATGCTGAATTTCAAGTACAGTCATAATATGCTCTTATATCTTCCTGGCGCTTATAGCTTTTTGCTATGTTCTTATATCTTTCCGGCAACGCGATTTCTCAACTTCCCAACAAACTCCAAACTCAAACTCAAACTCCCAACTCAAACTCTCAGCTTGAATATCCGTGCATAACATCGATCCAGAATCAACGTCAGCACGGCACACAAAACGAATGTCAAACACCCATAAATCAAGGCTTTGACAATCCCGTGATGAATCAGATACGGCACCGCCACCGATGCAGCCAGCACACTCCCATGCCTCCCTAAAATCTGCATCGCGGCCATCAGCCTTGCTTTTTCAATCGTCTTCTCGTCCAAAGGCAGTGTTTCGATCAGCCCGGTATGGAAATCGTTTTGATAGAATGCAGCCCACGGCTTTGAAAAAATCAGCCAAGGCATGGCGGCAACTGCCGGAATAATCGGGGAATCGAGATATTCCGGGCTATTCCACAGCACGAGAGCCATAATAATGGCGAATGTCAGGATCAGAAATGTCGACAGTGCATATCGTCTCTCGAACTGCATCACGAGGCTATACCTGAACGCCATCTGCGGATTTTTAGCCAGTCTCAGCTGTTCGGCCTGTTTTCCGTCGATGAACTCGTACCCGGCATTGAGCTGAATCATATCGGTGTCGATAAACGACGCCAAAATCGCGTAATATCTGCGGCTAAACAGGCGCGCGGCATACAGGAACGCGAACACAAAGATGGCGAGCACGATTCCCGAAGCCGTGAGCGCGGCGTCGACAAACCCGGTTTTCAAGAGGGCTTCGGCGAGCAGTTTGAGGAGGAGCGTGGTGCCAAGCGAAACGGCGAGCGCGGCGGCTGGTGCGATGCTGAAAGCCGTCGTGCCAAAACTGGCGGCATTCCCCTTGTTGTGGGTTCCGGCATTGCCGGTATAGAGAATGATAGCCGCGGCCGTCACGGCGCAAACACTCAGTCCGGCCGGCCACATGACCATGCTCAGAATCACGGCACCGGGCGCATGAAAAATCTGCGGAAGCCAAAACGCCACGCACGGCAGCGTCGACAGAAGAATCCCCAAAAACACGCGCCGCATCTGATAAAAAAACAGGTGCAGCGGCTTCACGGGCAACGAGGCCAGAAGGCGTGTTTCGCGGCTCCTGAACAGGATTTCCATCATCATAAACGACAAAAACGCCGTCCCGATACATGTCAGCCAGAACGCCGTCTCAAAGTAGACGCCGCCCGGCGCTTCAGGCGTAATCCCCGTTTCCGCGCCAAAAATCAAATACGAAACAGCCGAAAGAACCGGAAGGCTCGCCATAAAAATCGCCGCCTGCTTTTTCGTCGGTTTCCGATGGAGATATCGGGACAGATTATTCATACGACGGCAGTCTCACATGCTTGTTTTTATTCACGACATTCGGATGCTGAACAGGCATACTCCCCCGCGTCTCTTCCTGGTTGACATACGACGGCCTAGGCCCCGATTTCTGCCCGCGGACGCATTCAATTTCGCGTTCAATGGCCAAAATCCGACGTTCCGCAAGACGCGCAAGCTGCGGATCCGGATTCTGCTTCAAAAACGCGCTGTAATTCTGGTGCGCCAGTTCATACTGCCCGGCCCGACACGCATTCTCCGCCGCCTCAAAGTATTGATTGACCGGCGTCGTCTGCATCTGACATCCCGCCAAAGCGAGACTCGCTAAAACACCACAAATCTGTGCTCTCATAAGACTCCTGTTCATGCCGGCATCTGCCGACACGCGCTTATACCACAAATTCCCGGTGTCTTTTCCATATTTTTATGGGGGCACGGCTATCGGCTGCGCCGATACGCCGTGCGGCCACCCGCTATCACGATGCGATACGCGGGCGGTTTCCCACATCTGCACTGTTCCAATACATCCAGGCTTTTTGAATGACCATGAAACTTACGGAAACTTAAGTTTATTGTCAGAAATAATATCACCTTCCCTTTAGTGATTGTTTTATCATCTCTTTGATAAATGCCTGAATGGATTTTGTCCCCAATTGCTCTACCACGCGATTATAATCATCTATCTCATCACCTGAGAATAAGATTGTAACTATTTTTTCAAACCGACCAGCAATATGTTCATAATTCTCAGGATGTGCCCAAAAGCACTTATGACACATCGTAGCATCTCGTTTGTTCCAATTTTGACAATGCTCGCAAGCCCACGATTTTGCTCTGTTTGCGGAAGGGCTTAAGAGCATAAAATCATCGGCAGTCTCAAATTCCTGCTCACCGGCGATTTCATAAGGGATGCGATGATCAACCTGTAGTTCACTTTCGGGAATCTCTTCGAGATAAATAAAACATTTGGAACCATAGGCGTCTATCAATGTCTTTTTAATCGCTTTTGTAATAACAGTTCTACCAGAAGCCTTTGAAGGCGTATGGTTCAGTTCGTCAGGATTGCCAAATTTGTAAGCTGCAATGCTACGTCCATCCTCGCCTTTTACACGAAATGTATCAATTGGAATTCCGTATTCCCGAACATCACGAATTGCACGCGGAGGGTGGTTATATCCATACAAATCTTTGAGTTCCTGTGATGTAACAAAACCATGCTTCAGAATATGCTGTATCACAGTCTTCGGACGTTTAGCGGTGATACTGTTTAGCAATTGAAGGAATTCATCAGAAAACGTCGCCATGTTCAAACTCCTGTAAGACATAGTTGTTTCGGTAACGCTCGAAAACTACCTTGCAACCCACGGCTTATATACAGCGATTCGTATGTTATCAGTTTATTACCGAGCAAAGTTGCCTGTGTCGAAATGCCTGCATTGAGAAGGATTTTTTGGCATTCCAATTCGTCGGGCAAGTCATTTCCATATTCTTTGTCGCCATACTTTCCATCATAACTGATAATATAGTCTATATCGTGTTCATTTAAATAATATAGTGATTCAACAAATTCTTCAAAAGACAGACCTGAGTAGTATCTGTTGTCTCTCACATTCGATACCCCCTGATACGGTGGATCCATATAAATAACATCCCCAGATTCTGCCATTAAAAAAATATCTTTATAATCCATGTGATAAAAGGATGTTTTACCTTTCAAAAGGCTAGATATGGCATATACATTCCTTTCGATATTCTCAGGATTAGTGCCATGACGTCTTTTGTCAGGAGATTGATTGAATAGTCCATTTTTGCCATAACGAATAGAACCTTTTACACACCTTGCAATTAGATATAACATATTTTCTGGAGATTGATTTCCTGAATTAAAATCATCGCGAACTTTGTAAAAATGTTCAGTATGTTCCTTGTATTCAAATTGTTTTTTCCAGAGTTCTGTATATTTCTTAATTAAAACATCTGGCGTGTTAATGGCACTTTGAAGCACCCCCACAAGAGGGGAATTAATGTCATTGATAACATAATGCTCCGCTCTACCCTCAAAAGCAACAGCTATGGTCATTGCAGCCATACCTGAAAATGGTTCAATAAATCTATCCATTTTAGCTGGTAAATACTGAAGTATTTGTGGTGCTAACTTTCTTTTGGACCCTTGATACTGAACTAACTGTGGAACAGATGCCATAGGTAATTATACTCCATTTTATTCATTCTTCCCCCACTACCATTATCCCACATTCTTACGTGTATAGCGAGAAAAAATAACCGCCTCGCGCATTGTGCCCTACCTCTCTTCCATCACGTATTTCCCAACACCCCTTGTCTTCAGGCTATAATTGATTCCAATCAGATATTTCTTTCGCAGATCGCTTGCAAACGGTGCATCATAGCCAGTTTTCTTAATCTGATTGAGTGCCGCCTTTGCCGAACGGTCTTTCTTGAATTCAATGATATATATAAATTTATCCGTCTGGAATATCAAATCTATACGACCTGTACAGGTATGGTATTCCGCATTGACATAATACCCTAGCAATTTAAATAATATAAAACAGAAATTCTGAACGTGAACTTCCATATCGCGTTCGAGTTCATAGGGCACATCGGCCATCAGGGAAAACAACCGCGTTAAAAATGCGTCGACATTGCCCTTGCGGATATCGAGAACAAAATTGCGGACATCAAATAATGATGCAGAGGACGCTTTTGTGTAGAATGGAATAAAGAAATCGAGCATTCCTTTTTCCACTTCTTTGTTTGGAAATCCGAGTTTATAGGTTTCAAAACGCGGTTCATATTCCTTTAATGTCAGATAACCGCT
>JAZODZ010000386.1:0-12182 GCA_045597285.1 Myxococcota bacterium | reverse complement strand
TTTTCTTTCTACCTGTTGATGCCGACGGTCGTCGAAATGGCGATATATCCTGAGAGCAAGGATGATATGGCGAGCGACGACGTTCAGGCACAGAGTGAGGAAGCGGTCGTGCGCAATCCGCCGCTTCCGTTATGGTACACGCGTCTTCCCAGCTGGATGAAGGCCAAAACTCTTTCACTCGGTCTCGACCTTCAGGGCGGTCTGATGATGCGTTATTCTGTCGATATCGACTCCGCGCTTGGCGACAAGCTCAAGTCGAATGCAGACAGCATGAGAGGACAGCTGGGCGAGATGGGCGTCAGCGTCACGCAGAACGTCGATCGCGAAAATATGCAGATCGAACTCACTTTCGTGAGTGGCGACACGAGCGTGATCAACAAGAAATTTCTCGATGAGTTTCCCATTCTTCAGCTCATCAAGACGGAAGGCAACGTCGTGACGCTTGGCCTTCGCGACAATTATTACAAGGAATCTGAAGAATCTGCGGTTCAGCAGGCGGTCGAAATCATCCGTGAGCGTATCGATGGCCTCGGCGTTGCGCAGCCGACAGTCCGCGTCGAATCCGGCCGCAACATTGCCGTCGAACTTCCTGGTCTTTCGCGTTCCCGCGTTGCCCAGGCCGAAAAGCTGATCTCCACGACGGCCGTTCTGACGTTCAAACTCGTTGCCGACAGGCAGGAAAGCATTGCCGTCTTTACCGACCTCAATGACAAACTGAAATCCGAGCAGAATCCGGAATTTGCGGCGATCATGGTCAACGGCGGCACATTGGCCGCAGACGACAAGGTCGAGCCGGGCACAAAACGCGTCCTCGAAAGCGGCAAAGACGTTCTGAAAAAATTTGTGCGAGCTCACGAAAACGACATCATTGCGGGCCGCGAAATCGTTTACGAAAAAGTCGATTTGCGCGAGCGCAAGTATGAAGTCGAGGAAGGCGTGGATCCCGCCACGTTGCCGACGAGATGGCGTATGCGCCTCGTCCGCACGGACATCCCGACGTTGACAGGTGAAAACGTCGAAGCCGCCTATCCGGCCAGCAACCCCGACACGGGTATGCCGTATGTTTCGCTTAAACTCGATCACTACGGCGGCGATACGTTCTATGGCATTACCAAAGAACACGTCGGCGATCAGCTCGCCATTCTCATGGACGACACGCTCGTCAGCGATCCCGTTATCCGCAGTGAAATCCCCGGCGGCAACGTCTCGATCGAAATGGGCCGCGGCAACCGTCAGGAAACGCTGACCGAAGTCAACAACCTCGTCGTTTCGCTTCGTTCTGGTGCGCTCCCTGCCCCGATTCGTCAGGAATATAAAACGCTCGTCGGGCCTTCCCTTGGTGCCGACTCGATTAAATCCGGTATGGAAGCTCTCCTCGTCGGCTTTATCCTCGTCTTTGTGTTCATGATTCTCTATTACAAACGTTCCGGTTGCGTGGCCTCGTTTGCTTTGCTCTGCAACGTTTTGTTCATCCTCGCCGGTATGGCCTCGATGGGTGCAGCCCTGACGATGCCTGGTATCGCCGGTATCGTTCTGACGGTTGGTATGGCCGTCGATGCGAACGTCATCATCTTCGAGCGCATCCGTGAAGAACTTCGCAGCTCCGAAACGCCGCGCAAAGCCATCTTTATCGGCTATGACAAGGCGTTGTGGGCAATCCTCGACGCGAACATCACGACGGCGATTGCAGCTGTCGTTTTGATGAACTTCGGCTCCGGTCCGGTCAAGGGATTTGCCGTCACGCTGCTGCTCGGTATCATTTCGTCTGTTTATACAGCCTTCTTCGTGACGAAAACGCTCTTCGAGTCTCAGGCGAGCAAGAATCGCGAAACGCTTTCTATTTAATCGGAGGAGGATGAATCATGGCACAGTTTAGATTGGTTCCCATCAACACAAAGGTTCCGTTTATCAAGAATCACAAGAAGGTTCTGTATCCGGCATTTGCGTTGTGTATTATTACATTTATCTTACCGCTGCTGGCGTCGTTCTTCCCCGATGACATTCCTGGACCGAACTGGGGCACGAGCTTCCGCGGCGGTACCGCGATCACGATCCACTTCGACAAGGAAATTCAGGACGAAGCCGTTCGCACCGGGTTTACGGATCCGAGATTCCAAAGCGTTTCTGTTCAGCCGATTGGCAGCGAAGCCGATCATCGCTATGTCATTCGCACGAGAACGACGACGACATTGACCTGCAACAAGCTCGAAGAGGCCAAGAATGCGCTTCAGGCCGATGTCTCGGCGGCGTCGAACAACATTCTCGTCATCAACCAGTGGCCGGTCTGCAATCCGGAAAAAGAAGACGGTATTCGCGGCGATTTCTTCGTATCTTTCTCGCCAGTCGAAGGCAAGAATGCCCCGGATGATCCGTTGACGGCGGCGGCAGTTCAGGCTGCACTCGAAAAGGCAAAGCTCAGTTCTGTCGTTTCGTACGAACAGACTTCCAAGAACTATCTCGTTAAACCGACGGGGCTTCAGTCCGAAGTCACGGCTCTGCTCAAAGAGAAATTTGCGGCTTATTACAATGCCGATCCCAATAATGAAGCGGCAATCATGAAGGCCGTCGAAGGCGCAATCGATCAGATCGACTCCGTCGGTGCCGATGTCGGTGAGAAATTCCGCAACGATGCCATCGTCAGTATCCTCGTGGCACTCGCTTTGATGCTCCTCTATATCGGCATTCGTTTCGACACTCGATATGCCCCCGCAGCCGTCATCTCGCTGGCTGTTTCGACGGTCGTCACGTTCCTGTGCATCATTTTGCTGCAACTCGAAATCACGCTCGAAACCGTTGCCGCCATGTTGAGTATCGTCGGTTATGGTATCAACGACACGATCGTGACCTTCGACCGCGTCCGCGAAAACGTCGGCCTTGCAGAACCTGGGGTTGCTCTCAAGGATATCGTCAACAAGGCCATCAACGAATGCCTTTCGCGTACCGCCATTACGAGTATTACGACGATTATCGCCATCGTTCCGCTTTGTGTTTATGCCACGGGCCCGACACGCGATTTCGCCATCGTGATGCTCATCGGTATTTGCGTCACGACAATGAACTCGATATTCATTTCGTGCCCGATGTTCCTCAAATTCGACGAAATATTCAAGAAATGGCAGGAACGCAGCGCAGAACGCAAGGAATACGAAGAACTCAATGCCTCAAATAAACCTGAAATCGATATATGATGTCATAAATTCGCGCAGTTTGTGATAAGGTGGGCGCTCGGATCTCTCTTTTAAAGAGAGATTTTGAGCGCCCTTTTTTATGGGGAGACTTGCTTATTCCTGTGTTGGATAAGAATCCCACTTTGTTGCCTATGGCGACATCTTTACCTCTCCTAATGGAGAGAGGCCTGTAGAATAAGACCTAATATTGAATACTGGTTATGACTAAACCCGAAACGAAATACTGGAACCTGAAAGAGCCCGACACCGATACCGTCGATTCTCTCGCTTCCGATCTCAATGAAACTCAACTACTTACGAGTGTTCTTTACAATCGTGGTGTGCGCACACCCGAGCAGGCGCAGAAGTTTCTCAAGCCATCTCTGGATGATATTTCTGACTCGAATTTGTTACTGAATATTCATGAGATTGTCGAGCGATGCCTTCAAGCTTATCATAAACACGAATCTGTTCTGATTTTTGGGGATAACGATGTCGATGGCGTGACATCGACGACGTTGCTGTACCAATTCTTTACGGAAATTGGTGTAAAAATTCGTTATTTCCTGCCGCGCCGAAAAGAGGACGGGCATGGATTTAACGAAGAGACGCTGTCGGCGGCGCTGGTTGGTGGCCAGCCGGATCTTCTCATCACGGTGGACTGCGGGATGAGCGGTTACCGCGAAGTGGAAATGCTCAAGGCCAAAGGGATTGACGTCATTATCGTGGATCACCATGCGATACCGGACGATATTCCCGATACGCTCATATTGAATCCGCGGTTGCCCGGCGATCAGTTTCCGTACAAGGATATGGCGGCTGTGGGCGTCGTTTTTCATCTCGTTCACGCGCTCGTCATCGAGGCAAAGGCACGGCATATATACGAAAAGCTCGAAATCGAGCCGCCTGAGTTTTTCGACATGCTCGATCTCGTATGTCTCGGCACGATCGCCGATGTCGTTCCGCTCTTGGGCGAAAATCGCATCTTTGTTTCGGTGGGGCTCGACGTGATACGTCGGCGCAAACGAAGCGGCATTGCGGCGTTATTGAGCGATGTCGGGGCCGATGAGCATTACATTACCGAGCGCACGATATGTTATCGGCTTGCGCCGCGCATCAATGCGGCCGGCCGCATGGGCGACCCCAATGAATGCGTCGAGCTGTTGACGGCGTATTACTATACGACGGCGCAGACGATTGCACGGAGCCTCGAGAACTACAACCATCTCCGCCAGAATGCCGAAGCCGCCATGATCAACGAAGCGACGGCAATGGCGCAACAGCAGGTGCTCGAAGGCCGAAAGATCATCGTCATTGCGCATGAGGATTGGCAGCAGGGAATTCTCGGCATTATTTCGAGCCGGATTCTCGATAAATTCTACAAGCCGACGGTCGTGATTTCGATCGCAGACGGAAAAGGACGCGGTTCGGCGAGGAGTCCCGAAGGGTTCAGCATTCTCGATGCATTCACGAGCTGCAAGGATCTTCTCGATGATTTCGGTGGCCATCACAGTGCGGCCGGGATTAACCTGAAGGCGGAACTCATTCCGGAATTGTCAGAACGGCTTGAAAAGTATGCGGTTGAATCGTTTTCATCGGCGGCTGTGCCGAAACGGAGTCTCGATATCGATGCCGAGGCAACGGTGCCGCAACTCCTCAAACTGTGGCAGAACAAGTATCTCGAGCAACTTGGGCCATTCGGGACCTCGAACAAGGAGCCTGCATTTCTGATTCGAAATGTCCGCACGATACTCATCAAACGCCTGAACCATGTCTATGCACGCGCAAAAATACGGCAGAACAACGTGATGATGAGCCTTCTCGTTCCCACGGCCATGACAAGCGAGGTTGAACAGGGCGTCGTCATGGATGTCGTCGTGACGCCGAAATATGCGCCGATGAAGGATGTTCCCGAGTTCATTTTACTCTCGGTAAAAAAGAGTGATGAAGCCTGACCACACCCCCTAAATCCCCCTCTCCCAACGGGAGAGGGGGACTTTGAGACCTCACCATGAGAAAACGTACTCAATACGGAAAACCTAAACTCAAGGCGAAAATACCGACGATTATTATCATGAGCGTCGTGTTGTTTCTCGTTCTGGCTTTTGGAAAAGAACTGAGTTGGTCGATTGCGGGATTTTTTGCGCCGAACGTTCCCGTCACGGATGCTGAAATTGCGGTGACGGATATGCCTTTGGATGGCAAATCTGATGTAAATTCGGCCCCATCCAAGACAGGGACGGTGATATATACGGCCAACAAATCGGCAGCACAGAGCCTTTTAAGGATTATTGCAGTCAATAAATAATAGAATGGGTAAGCTATGACACCGATGAATCCCAATTGGGAAGAGTTAAAAAAAGAGCCTTTTGGACCTTATGTTCCAGAGGAAGTATTGAAATATCGTTCGGACGAGATTCAGCGCATACTGGACTGGGCGAAAGAGAATCCGTTGCCGTTGCCGGCCGAGATCGAGATTGGATCGAACCGCGGCTGTTTTCTGCTCGGACTGGCGCGTGGTCGCCGCGACGTTTCATTTCTGGGCATTGAGCTGAAAGAGAGTCTTTGCAAGGTTTCGGCACGCAAGCTGGAACGCGAGGGACTGACGAACGGGCACGTGATTCATGCCGATGCGAATCTCGCCTTGCCGGTCTTGTTCAGACCGAATACGGTCGATGCGATTTATGTGCTTTTCCCGGATCCGTGGTGGAAGCGTCATCATGCACGGCGGCGTTTGCTCAACGACTGGTTTTTCGAGACGGCGCATAAATTCCTCAAGCCGGGTGGATTTTTTGTTTTTAAGACGGATGTCCTCGATTATTTCGAGGCCGTGGAGACGTACCTGAAAGCGTGTCCCTGCTTTGAATTTGTAGATATTTCGGAGGTTCCCGGCAGCGACACGTGGACGCATTCGACGCGTGAACGTCACTGTCTTGAGGATGGTTTGCCATATAAGCAGCTCTTTGTGAGAAACCTCGCGGTGGACGATGTGGAGATGCCCAAAACGACGCTGACGGAGAAAAAACTGGTCAAACACAACTATCGTTATCATCCCGATGAGACGAAGAATAACTAAGATACGGCTATGAATGACGGAACATTTACCATTGGCACGCTGAAAATGCAGACGGTGACGGAGAACGAAGTTTCGGATGTTCAGTCTGTTCTCGATCATGCGCCTTATTACCATTCAAATATTGTGCAGTATCCGGCGTCGGGTCTCGCGCAGCGATGTCTGACGGCAGAAGTGCCAAAAGTCGAAGGAAGTCGAGTATTTAAGCGGTATTTTTTGATCGAGGATTCATCGTTTGGCCCCGGGCCGCTTGCGGCACTCGATCTTTTTGTGGGATTTCCGAACTATAAAACGGCGAGTGTTGCGATGCTCGTCATACGGGAAGATTACCAGCGCAAGGGGCTTGGAACGAAGCTGTTGACGGAAGGGATTCCCGGGTTTTTGAATGAATACCATCCTGCGGTGCAGTTTTTGAGCATATCGTTGACGGAAAACAACGTTCCGGCGCTCAGATGCCTTTTGAAGTGCGAGTATGAACGGACGAATCGTTGGGAGAAGCTCGATATTCGGAACCGGCCAGTGATTGCGCTGACGTTTCGGAAAAATATAAAAAGTTGACATGGCGTATTGAGCCGAATGCGGCGCATTCGGCGAGATAGCCATGTTCAGGCGGCCGTATGGCGAAAGCCATAGGACGCCGACAAAGTGCCTTCAAAAATTGCAGTATTGTGTGGAAAGTATTATAATAGCGAGAAGTGGCATAGAGGTGCGCTATTGACGCGTTTCGTTTAAGGTGCTATTTCTACGCGGCTTTTTACGGTTTAACCGTTTGACGATATGGACTGACTATGGGAAGCGAATTTTCGATGAGAAATATAATCATTGTTCTGGCTGGTGCTTGTGCGTTATTGCTGATGAGCGCTGGAACTGCGTTTGCCGGTGATAATGACTTCAAACTTGGAAGGCTTTGTGAAAACGGTAATTGCTATGATCCTGTAAGCATTAACAATTTCCAGACTCTTTCGAAGGCTTATTCATCGATTCTTGCGCCAATGCACTTTGCACCTGCGAAAACGCTCGGTGAAGAGGGATTTGAAATTGGCGTTGAGTCGAAGATGAGTTTTTCGACGGAAGACAATCCAAGTTGGAAAGCCACGAATAAGAACGGTGGCAATACTGATGCGAATGGTAATGCGGCGGCACCGGATGTGTTTGCCACGATTCAGCTTCACATGCGCAAAGGTTTGCCCTTCAGCCTCGAGGTCGAAGGTGTTTTCAACTGGCTTGCCAATTCTGAAATGTTTTACGTCGGCGGCGGTCTGCGCTGGGCAATTACGGAAGGTTGGTGGTTCATGCCCGATATCAGCATCCGTGCGCATGTCGGTACCATCGTGGGTGCATCAGAACTCAGCCTTATCAATGTCAACATGGATATCGCGATTTCCTATACGTGGGGCTTGGGCGGCATCGTCGGAATTACGCCGTATGCGGGCTACAGCCTTCTCACGTCATGGGCATCAAGCCGTCCTCTTCCCTTTGTTTCTGCGGATGGGAGCTTGAGTGAACAAGTATTTAATCGCGTGAACAATCACCTGTCTCGCGGGTTTATCGGTGTCGAGTTGAAGGGCGATTTCTTCGTCTTTGGTATCGAAGGCGAGTTGGGCAAAGAGGTCATGAGCCTCGGTTTGAAGATCGGCGCCGATTTCTAGTATTTGAATATATTTCTTAAAAAAAGCACCTTCGAAAGAAGGTGCTTTTTTTATGGCTATGTTTAACCACCGTGGATATGGGCTTTTGGGGCCTCACCTCCTCTGTCGCCTGCGGCGACATCTCCCCCTCTCCAAAGGAGGAGAGGGGGAGAAATAATTGGGGTACATCGATTTCAGCCCGGGGTTACGCGCTACGCGCTTCACCCCGGGCTGAAATCTTTCGCCCTTTGAGGGTGATTTCTAACAATTATCGAGGGGCCTTTTATGGCAAGAAAAAAACTCTCCATTTGGAGAGCTTATTTTGATTAATTTTGAGAGACGTGCTGACCGCACGCCTCGATATGTTTTTACTTCTTAGCTGGTGCTTCCTGCGCGGGAGGATTGGCTTGCGTATCGGCGGCTTCATCGTCACCACCGCCACCGAGAGCGGCCAGGATGATGCCGAGGACGAGGCCGATGCCGCCGCCGATGGCCATACCGTTGCCGGTCTTAATGCCACTTTGTGCATCGGTGAGCATTTCTTCGGCCGATTTGGTCGACACGATGACTTTGGATTTCGCCACGCTACGAATGCGGAAATCGCCCATGTTGTCGCAAACCGTACCGACGACCGTCACGTTGCGATCCAGTCCCACGATTTCTTCGACGTATTTAATCGTCGAGGGATTGTTGTTGCCCATCATGTTGTTGTTGCCCATTGCTGAGGCAATCGCAACACCAGCGGCGACACCGGCAGCGGCTGCGGCGGCATTATTGTTCATCATGCCGTTGTTCATCATGCCGTTGTTCATCATGCCATTGTTCGGCATCATGCCGTTGTTCATCATGCCGTTGTTCATCATGCCGTTGTTCATCATGCCGTTGTTCGGCATCATGCCGTTGTTCGACATCATGCCGTTGTTCGACATCATGCCATTGTTCATCATGCCGTTGTTCGACATCATGCCGTTGTTCGACATCATGCCATTGTTCATCATGCCGTTATTCATCATGCCGCCGTTCATGAGGGTATTCATGTTAAGCGACAGACGGCCGAGATTGAGCATGCCGTTGTTCATCATGCCGGCATAATTGCTTTCGGATTTATCGACAGATTTGACGAGGCCTTCGAATGTACCTTTCTGCGGTTCGATGATAATGCTGCCGGTGCCGTCATTGACGATGAATGATTGGACGCAGCTTTCGCCGGAATCTAGCGTTTGCTCATTGGTGCGCGATTTCTGAACCTGACGCTGGTTGCCGTTCGCATCGGTTTCGGTTTCCATATAGTATTCGGTGCGGCGGAGGGTGACGCGATATTTATAATACAGGCAGGGAATGCCTGCGATGGGGCTCGTTAGCGGTTGCTGGCACTGCGGCTGACCCATAACGGTGACGTTTTCCTTGATAACGCCTTCGTCGCCGATACCGCTCAGGGATGCTTTTGTTTCCTGAAGAACGGGGAGCAATTCGCCGATTTTTTGCTTGCCTGAACCTGAAAGCTGTTCAAGGCGTTTCGTACCGCTAACTCTATTAACCACACCAATAATTGCGACGATAATACCCACGATCGCAAGGATAACACCGAGGACTTGCATATTTTCTCCTTTATATATTTTTACTGGGAATAAGTTCGTTTAAAGAGCGAACTCATGATTACATTTCTTCGACTTCGGTGCCGGCGAGTCCTGCACCGCGTTCACGTTTTTTCTTCTCGGAAGGGAGTTCGTCTTCCGGCACGACACGGTGAGGCGGAATTGGCTCTGCATCATGGCTCGCAACGGTTACGCGAACGTTAAAGGCATCGAGAAAGAGTTTTTTGAAACTGCCGAGTGGGTTCGGGAAACGCGAACCACGGATTTCAATGCACCAATAGAGAGGGCGATTCGGTGTTTCGGAATAATCGCAGAAAAAGGCTTTTTCCTGGGAACGAACCACGAGCTCTTTGAAAACCGGTTCATCGCTGTCATAGCCTTTTAAGCAGAATATATCCTGGGCTGTTGGCCCCGGTTCGAAATAAACTTCAACCCATGTTTCTGCAATTGCTTCATCGACAGGAGACGCGAGGCCGCGAAATGCGATCTGTTGGATCATGGCACCAAATGCGGCTCTTGGCGGCCGATAACCGGGCCGCTCGCTCGTAATCATGACGTCATAGCGATGGATGCGCTCATTTTCAGGAACATCGGGGAGATCCTCGGTATCCTCGGTTTCAGAGGCTTTTGTTTCGACGGTCGTCTCTTCTTTCGATTCTGTTTCAGGCTTCACATCCTCTGCGGCAGGTTCGACATCTTTCGATTCTTCTACCGTTTCGGCGTTTACTACGGCTTCGTCTTCTACAGCTTTTTTGGTACGGCGGCGTGCTGGTTTCTTCTCTTTCGAGGTCTTTTCTGCAGGCATTGTGTCCCTCTATGGAATGCGTTCATAAACCCTGTAACTCAGGTCTTAATATTTTATCATACTTGCGCTTTTCCAAAAAGAATTTTCATTTGGGAAGATAATGTCATTTATGGTACTGTTTTGGCCTATAGCGCTTGCTTTGGGGGACATCGGCGTTCGTGGAATAAACCGCATTCGTAGGCGGTTTTTTCATGTATGATGGTATTTCGTTAACATTATCAGGGTAAGGATGATGAAATTAAAACAATTACTGACTATATCCGCGCTTCTTGCCGTTATTTTGCCATCTGCGGCCTATGCCCAGAGTGCTTTGGAAAAGGAAGGCGGCGGGTTTTATTTGTGTCAAGATATGATTGGTACCGATGGCGAGGCGCGTGCCTGCGTCGAATGGCTCGTTACGGCAACATGTCAGTCGACTTATCAATTGCGAACCAAGGATTTTGAACGATATCTTTCATCTGAAAAAATTCACACCTATCGCGTCGATGCCGAGAAAAAACTTCCGGCAAATTGCGAGCCCATGTCGGCGATTATTCTGAATTACGATATTCTCAAAAATCTTCAGGATCAGGAAGAACGGACGAAGCGCGTCGTTCGCATCGTGAAGTGGGCCGACAAGCTCTCCCCGGGACAGAAGCAACGCGTCGCCGGTGATATCATCTACCTTTCCGATATCACTGAACTCATGAAAAACAAGGATATTCGCAATTATATCCTTAAATGCCGCGATGAGGCTACGGCGATTGACGGCGTCGTTCCCGAACCGACTGCCGCCTTTTTGCGCCAGCTCGAAAACTTCGATTCGACGCTGATAACGCCGAATGCACAAGCCCTTCTGCTCAATCATGAAATCAAAAATGGGCAATATCGATCGGCTGCATCACGGCTCGATCATCTGAATTTCAAGGATCTCAATGCCAAGACGAAAAAAGAAACGATCGAGCTGATTACGGCTTCCGGACGTGCACTCTTCGGTGACAGTATGTTCCCGAAATCGATGTGCTATCCGGAATTCCGTCAGAGCATGTCGGCTGATCCCGTACTCGCGCTCTTCAAAATGCTTTACGAGAACAAACCCGATGCCTTTGTCGCTGGTCATCTGACATCGAGATATCTCACGGCCTGCGACATGAATGCAGCCGCATCTACAGTGTTTTCGGCGTTCAAACAGTTCCCGGATTCCTACGAGGCCACTCGTAATCTCGACAACCTGACGGCCTATGTCGATAAACAGAGGAGCACGCAGCTCCTGTCGGCAATCATCGCAGAATCCTCGAAGCTGTCCGGTGCGAGCGCGGATTATTTCAAGATGAAAGTCGCACCGAAACTCATTCAATTCATTCTGGATACCGCTCGCCAGTCACTCGAACGCGGCGATGCCGCCGCTGCAGACGCGCTTCTCACGCCCATGCTCAATATCGGCACCGCTCGCTTTGAAGTCCTTCTCGATCTCGGACGTGCAAAACAGATGGCTAAGAATTCGGCCGCTGCGCGTCAGTATTGGGCCGAAATCATCGAAAAAGCCGGAAGAAGCCCGCTCACCGAAAAGGCTTATTTCCTCTCCATTCTATCGTTCCGACAGGATGCCAAAACCGCCGAAGCCGATGCTCTTCGGGAAAGGTTCGAACAGGAATATCCCATGAGCGAGTGGATCGCGTTTTTGTAATAGTGGCTTTCAAGGCCCCCTCTCCAATGGAGAGGGGGCATGGGGTGAGGCCAAAAAAGCTGTGCTACGGCGTATTATAGAGGCGTATCGAATCCCATGCCGTCATCGCGGAAACGTTGATTGGTCTCGCCGACATTTTCCTCTGAATCCGATTCATCTGCGGCAGGTTCAGGCTCGGGTTCGGGCGCAACAACGGGTGCCTGGGCAGGAGCCGGCGCAGGCGCGGGCGCCGCTTGGGGAGCGCTTTC
>JAZODZ010000385.1:0-1683 GCA_045597285.1 Myxococcota bacterium | reverse complement strand
CATAAAACGGCGCTTTTTTGCAGACAGCCTGCTGGCGCTCCATGTTCATTTTTATCTGGTCGAACGGCACGTGCCCCGGGCCTTCGACCATTACCTGAACACCGCGCTTGCGACAGCGTTCCACCAATTCACCAAGAACGTCGAGTTCGCCGAACTGGGCGGCATCCGATGCGTCGGCTAGGCATCCGGGCCTGAGGCCGTCTCCTAGAGAAACGGTGACATCGTGCTCGACAAGAATGTCGAGAACTTCGTCCCAACGGGTATAGAGCGGATTTTCGCATTTGTGTTCCATCATCCACTCCGCCATAATCGCACCGCCACGCGAGACGATTCCCATCTTGCGTTTCATCGCGAGCGGAATGTGCTTTCGAAGGAGCCCCGCATGAAGCGTCATAAAATCGACGCCCTGTTCCGCCTGGGCGCGGATGACGTCAAGAAGAAAGTTGGGGTTCATCTTGGGAATATCGCCGTCGAGCCGTGAGACGGTTTCATATACGGGAACCGTACCGAGCGGACGGTCGCTCGCCTCCAGCATGCCTTGGCGTATCGACTTCAAGTCATCGGCTCCGACAGAAAGATCCATGACAAAATCGGCACCCGCCTTGAGCGCGATGGCAAGCTTCTCAAGTTCGTCGCCTTTGCCTGAATGAGTAACGCTCCTGCCGAGATTGGCGTTTATCTTCGTCTTGAAAATCCGACCAACGCCGACGAATCTTGCATTGACGTGGTGAATGTTGCGCGGGATTACCGCTTCTCCAGAAGCGATAGCGGCGCGAACGCGTTCCGCTTCGATTTCCTCGTCCGCCGCTACGGTTTTCATAGCATCGGTCACAATGCCCATACGGGCTGACAGCAGTTCAGTCATCTTTTTTCCTCCGCAGGTATTATCCTGATCAGGTTGACGGGTATTTTCTCAGCACCCAGGCCCATTGCCCGGCAGCACCCCGATTTATGGAGCGCATTATATCACAAACTTGAATGCTAAAATAAAGGTATTTCAAAGAGCGAGCGAATTGCCCGCATCACCGGCAGCGTCTCCGGTTTCATACTTTCCTTATATGCGCCCTTTCAACGGTCGAGGTCTAAAACCCGATCGAATCCGGCAGGAACATATGAAGCTGAATGCACGACACAGACAGCCGTAACAGACGGATGCCAAAAATACATGCCTTTCTACTCGCGCGGCGTCACAATGAGCTTGAAAAACCGGTCGTCAGCCTCGCGCGCATGCCAGGATTTAAGATCTGTCGAGCCTTTGACGCCGTAATTCCAAAGCGATGTGTTTTCCGGGGAAGCCTTGATCGTCGCGACTCCTTTTCTGTCCAACTTGATAATTTGATTTATCATAAAAATAAGACGAGCCGGCACCATAGTCCCCGTCATAATAAAAACTGGACGAAATCGGGCCATATTTCAGAATGGCGCTTTTAATCGATTCAAGATCCGGCCTTAACGAACTTTGAACCTTATCTACAACTCCCAAAGCCGAAAGAAACACGATCTTGCGAGGGATCCGAACGCCGCGCGCACACTCTTGCCGACATTGGGATACGGATCAAGCGCTTCAGAGATCGGGGCTTCTTCTCTCAAGAAAACGGCCGACGCCATCTCGTTGTTCCCGCCTCCGTCATATCCACAATCAAACCCGTTTAAATTAGCGAGGTTATTTTCGGACAAATCAGC
>JAZODZ010000384.1:0-6123 GCA_045597285.1 Myxococcota bacterium | reverse complement strand
ATCTCATCCGGGGAAACACCGCCTGCAACAACGAGGATTTTCACGCCTTCTTCTTTGGCGAGTTCGATCATGGCCTTGCTGAAACCATAGGGATCGCCGGCTGCCGGGAATACATTGAGGCCGAATGGCTTGTCGGTCAACGCCTTGGTTCTTCGAATCGTTTTGCGCATTTCTTCGACATTTTCGGGGATTCCTTTGACGATTTCGGTAAAATCAGCACTCGTTCCCAATACGCCGAGGCCGCCGGCGTTGGATACTGCTGCGACGAGGTCTGATGAAGTGATCCAAGCCATCGGGCCCTGAATGACGGGATATTGTATATTCAAAATGTCACAAACACGGTTCTTCATAGAAAACTCCTTTTGTTACGATTGTTTCTGATATTCAGAAAGCAGTTGGTTGAGATGATTCTTGTTAAAATAATTCATGCGTTCAATGGCCGATATAGAGCCATTTGAAATGCACCAGGTCACGACAATGCCGTAGAATTCGGCAATAATACAATGTTGTATAGAACTGATTGGCGTATCTAATGATAATTCGCCTGTATTCACGGCGCATTGCAGGATTTCTTCGACAATACTCATATCCAGATGCATCTTGTTTAAAACGCATACATTGCCTGGGTTCATGCCTAGCTGCATCCAGTTTTGCGCAGAAACGATGCCATATTCTACGATTTGCGACATCGCCTCATATAAATAATGCGATAGCTTGTCTGTAACACAGCCTTCCATCGACAAGCTTGCTTCGCGCAATGGGTATATATTCTGATGCGTCACAGCGTCGATGATATCTTCCTTGTGTTCAAAATAGGTATAAAAACTGCCTTTGGCGACGCCAGCTTTTTCGGTGATATCGCTGACATTAAAGTTATTGAACCCGCGTTCCAGAATCAGTGTTCTCGCGGCATCCACGAGTTTTTGCTGTGTTTCGAGTGCTGCTTCCTGTCTTTTGCCCATTTGTTACCTCCATCCTTTACCCCCTGAAACACTGACTTACCAGTCATTGACCTTTCGGTCAATGTTTTTCGCAAACTATCTCGCCAGGAGACGTTCGACCGAACGTCTCTGCTGGCTCGATACGCCCTTGTGGCCGCCTCGCTATTGCTCAGACACAATACGCGGGCGGCAAATTTGCTCGCATTCTGTATGTCAAGACGCTATACTCTGCGATTGACTGCAATTTTGCAGAAATTGGCAAATGCAGCAACAAAACCGAGAGCCAATGTTCCGCCGAAAGGGCGATATCCGAAAAAAGTACTTACGAGATTGTTACCATAAAAGGATTCGGCTCTGGAACCGGCGTACTGATTGTAGCGATGATATTGGGTGAAAGTTTGCCTCAAATCCAATATATTCTGCCAGCCTTTCTGCTTGGTTTTGTTGCTTATGGATTGAGTATATTTACATATATCAAGGCACAAAAAGTTCTTGGTGCAGCAAAGACGAGTGCTTATTACGCAATTGCACCTTTTATCGGAGCATTTCTGTCATTTGTTCTGCTTCAGGAAATTTGACGGTTTCTTATCTTATTGCATTGCTCATTATGGTCGTAGGAACGATATTTGTGATTGCCGATACACTTGTCCATCATCACGCCCATGTGCATGTTCATACTTTTGTGCATACACATAACGGCACTACACATAAGCATACGATTACACACAGCCATGACCATCAACATTACTTCAGCGACGAAAAGCATGGACACAGGCATTGTATTGCCGATTTGGAAAAATGTCTGACAGATCATTGAATGGATAAATTTTATACATTTGTCGCCCGGCGTATCGCGCAGCGATAGACGGGCGCGATCGCCTTCAATCCTCAACATCTCCCCAAATTTCGATCTTGCAAGTATGTTTCTTTTCGGGATCGTCCTTGTCGTAACTAATTCCAACTAGTAATATTTCTTTTGTATAATTTTCTATAATTTTCGGATATTGATTCTGTTTAATCTGCGCAATCGCGCCCTCGGTATCTCGCTCGGGATGCTTTTTATCAAGCGCTTTTAATTCGATTACAAGTGCGGGATATTCCGAATTTTTCTTGGGTAAATAGACGATATCGGCATATCCCGTGCCACCTGCAAGTTCTTCGAGTTGTATATATTGATCCCGATAGGCGAAATAGGCGAGTTTGATAGTACCACGCAGGGATTGCTCGTTGTTATAATGGCGAGGATTACATTCTTCGGTATGGACTTTTTGTAATTCTTTTGCAACGGCATCGGCCTTCATGTCGGATGTATCTTTCATCAATTGCACGCTGCGTTTGACGCGTTGTATCGTCTCGGCATGGGTGATGTCGTGTACGGAATCTGCATATTCCATGCGAATTTCCTCATTCGGAATGCGCACGGTCTCTCGCTCTTCATCATAAGATAAATAGCCGTAATGCGTAAGAAGCGTCAGTACATCGTCTTCATTGTTCAAATGTGAAGGATCGTTGCGAAAACGCCGTGGATTCATCGGCACTTCTTTGCCGACCATGAGATCGACAAGCGATTTTCCAAGGCCTTCCTTGTCGAGATTAAGGTATTCCAACAGACTTGTGGGATCGGAAGATGCCACCCAATAGGATCGAAATTCACCCGTTTCAATCGTCTGCATGACGGAGTTGGGGTTATAAACAGAACCGACGTCCTTTAATGTATATCCGTCGTACCAGAATTTCATTTTTTCGAGATCGACGTGAAATTCATTGCAAAGTGAGCACACTTCGTCCTCAGTGAATCCCACGTATCGAGCAAATTCACCTGGTTTCAGTATTGTATATTCCCGAAATTCCGAAATGGCCGACTGACTGCCGTCTTTCTTAATGGGAAGAATGCCCGTCATATAAGCTGCGGCAAAGACTTTGTCCGTGATTGCGATGCTCTTAAACAAACTGCGCAAAAACTGGAGATATTGATAACGTATATCATTTGTGGTCTTCTGATCACGGATAGGCGCATCCCATTCGTCAATGATGGCGATGAACTGCTTTCCACTCACCTCGACGGCATTGACGAGCATCCCACCCAATGACTCTGTCTTTTTTACATTGGGATATTGTTCACAAATCTCTTCAGAGATGATCCGTAGAATATGATCAAGCATCTTTTCGATTCCGACAATGCCAATGATTTCAGCGATGTCGAGCGCAAGGACGTTATACTGGTTCAGATGCGCACGATACGTTTCGTCCTTCGCGATCTCAAGGTCGTCGAACAAAAGGGCGGAATCGCACCCCACACAATAATAGGCGCAAAGCATCACTGCGGCATACGACTTGCCAAATCGCCGCGGTCGGCTGATGCAGCTGAGTTTGTTCGGAAGCCCAATGGTGCGATTGACCACGCCGATGAGCCCAGTCTTGTCCACGTATTTACCGTTCCGCTTTACCTGAAACGCCGTATTGCCTGGATTGATGTAAATACCCATCATGCGCTCCTTTTACCCCAAAAACACCTTTGTCCCCGTTCCACAGAACGTCCCTTCCAATGATACCATAACTCGCCAATTCCTCAAATATCGAGCTTTTTCTTTTGTGGCGCGGGCTATCGGCGTGCAATTGTCGCCTTCCTTATGCCCTCTCCTTTGAAGAGGGCAGGCGCTTCGCGCCAGGTGAGGCGACTGCACGCCGATACGCCCTGCGCATCGGGCTATGCACGCATCGCGCCGTGTGGTCTGCACGGCGCAATGCGTGCATACGCCCGAATTTCGCCGCTATGCCCTGCGGGCATACGCGCCTCACAAATATCGGTTGCGCACGTTTATCGTATGCTGTAAAATTAAGTTCATTGTCGATTTCTCGCATTCCCGGGCTCATTCCGAATACGATATTCATCGGCAAACACGAGCATTTCTGCGCATTACCCCCAATCATAAGAACTTTACACCATGAAAAAGCTCACAACACCCATGCCAAGCCATATTACTCCACCCGAAACCACATTAACCTACACAAATAATACCAAACCGCATCATTCAGCCAAAATCATATCCCCAATGAAATACATTAATCACGCTGCACTATCGATTTTTGTAATTACTCTTGCAAGCTGTTCCCCAAAAACACAACCCGTTGCAGCGACGGATCATCCACAACCCGTCGAAAATATGAATACGACTGAACCATTAAATCATACAATCACCACAGATATCGATACAGGAAATCAGCCAAACCACGTCGAAAATACAAATGAGCCATTTAAATATACAATCACCACAGATATCGATACAAAAAATGAGAATGTCGAAATACTTGTTGCGATAAACGATGTCAATGGTCAATATCCAGTCAAATACGATTTGGATTGTGACAGCGATGGCGAATATGAATATACCGGCCTAACTGAGAATCAAAAATGTATTTATAATAAGAACTCTGGAACGCATCAAATCTCTGTACGCGGCGATATTCCTGGAATGTTTTTGTGTCAGAGATATCCAGATGTTAATTGTTATGAATCTAATGCTCCAGGTTCTAAACTTCCTCAAGTTCACGATGATAGCATTAATGCAGTAATTTCAGTGGACAGCTGGGGAAGTGTTGAATGGAAAAATATGTCTTATTTTGCGGCTTTATGCTGGAAACTAAACAAATTACCAGAGAATAGTCCGAACCTCACGCAAGTAAAAGACATGTCTGGAATGTTTTTGCGTGCAAGAACCTTCAACCAGCCACTTGAAAATTGGGATGTATCAAATGTCACGGATATGAGCGATATGTTTAAATATGTACCCTCTTTCAACCAACCGCTCGAAAAGTGGAATGTTTCAAACGTCACAAATATGAGAATGATGTTCGCTGGCGCAAGCTCCTTCAACCAGCCGCTTGAAAATTGGGATGTATCAAGTGTCACGGATATGAGCGATATGTTTTGGAACGCAAATTTCAACCAACCGCTCGAAAAGTGGAATGTTTCAAACGTCACAAATATGAGAATGATGTTTGCTTCCGCAAGCTCCTTCAACCAGCCGCTCGACAATTGGGATGTTTCAAATGTCACGAATATGGAAAGTATGTTTAATTGGTCAGGCTCCTTCAACCAGCCACTCGAAAAGTGGAATGTTTCAAACGTCACAAATATGAGAATGATGTTTGATCAGGCAGAATCTTTCAACCAACCGCTTGAAAAATGGGATGTCTCAAACGTCACGGATATGAATGCTATGTTTGCTGATGCAAAATTTTTCGACCAGCCGCTCGAAAAATGGGATGTTTCAAATGTCACTAATATGAGTGCTATATTTAGTGGCGCATCATCTTTTAGCCATTATCCTGCCCATTGGATTGTTCCAAAAGATAAATCCAAGGATATGTTTGAGGGTACAAAAGTAGAATCGTTGGCCAAAGAAAAGCCGCTCAAAACGCGGTAAACCGCCCGCGTACCGCAAGGAAGCGGGCGCAAAGGCGCGTATCGGCAAGTAGAGACGTGTCGTGACACGTCTCTATGTCGATAGCGCCGAAAGCCGTGCGTATCGCAGATAGCACGGCAACAAAATAGAAAAATATATTATTTACCGCAGCATCCAGATGAACCACAACAGCAGGATTTCTTCTTGTGTGGCAGGGCAATCGAGAGTTTAGTCTTTTTGCCTGAACCCGATGCTGCATCAATGGCTTTCTCAGCACGAACCGTATCGGAAGTATATTGGATATCGCCGACGAGATTCTCAATTTCTTTGTTGTGAAATTGTGCAGCAATTGGTGGTTACAAAATATTCTTCTTGTGATAAGCATAATGTTGTGTTATTATGATATATGCTATTGATTGAACAAGTGTGTTGTTGTTTTGGTAGCTGTAACAAAGATATTCTGTGAATATGGGGAACCGCAATGAATTTGCTTATAAATAAGAAAGCATTACTATTAATTGTTGTGTCGTTATTATTAGGTCCTGCATGTAAACCTAAGTCTTCTTTGCCACAAATGCAACCCTCTTTACCAGAACAAAATTCTGCTGAAATGATAAACACTGGTGGGTGTTCCATAGAGTCATTATCTGAGAAAGAACGTGATAAATGGCAAAAACACACGGACGGAATGTGGTACTGCGAGAGTTTAGATGGATGCGATATCTGTGGAAAACACTATAACGGGAATGTTCATATTGAAAATAATGAGATAATGT
>JAZODZ010000383.1:0-2901 GCA_045597285.1 Myxococcota bacterium | reverse complement strand
GGCTCGTGTCGTGACACGTGCCGCCGGGCGAGCACATAGCGAGGCAAGAGGGCGTATCGGTGGCCTCGCCACCGATAGCCCGCGCATACAAAAAACTAGCTAGGGCTGATAAATCTCTTTCGTTACCACGACTTTGTTTTCATAATCGCTGGCATCATTCTTCTTAAATGAAATCTCGATAATCTTAACCCCCTTCTCGTGGACTTCCATAATACCGCCCTCACTTGCTTTATATAAAGCCTCATCTGTCGCCATGCTGGTTGGCTTGCTCAAGCTAGGAATATGAATCGTATAACCGCTCTCCCCTTTTGGCGTATCGCTCTTGCGTGTATAACGCTTATAATCGACCAATGAATTAAAATCATCGACCAATGGTGTAGTTTCATCCCCTGTAGGCATGACGAATTCAAAATCTTTATTGCAGAAATTCAAGCACTCATCAAAACTTGAATCTTCCCACAGATAATGCGTATGCCCGCTGAACCACATCACATTTTTATACTGATTATTCAGCTTGTTTATAAAGTGGAACTCCAGACCGCTTAGCGAGTTGGAGCCGGCATAGACCTTTTTCTGAATATCCACGTTTGAAGTATAAGGCCAAACCCGTCGATTGGAATAATATGCACCACCGCTATATGGCACACCATTACCCGCCTTATGCGTGATAAAGTGGTGGGTAAATACAAAAATTCGTTTATCTTTATTATTCTCGATAATATCTTTAACCCAGATCAATGTATTCGGATGATAGAACTGATAATTGAACAGTTTTTCTTTGGATTCATCGTATTCCGTGTCAGACACATAGCTTACCATTTCTTTGACATATTTATCATTCATATCCAAAAGATTCATCGCCCTTGACATGACACCCCATGTTCCAGGAAGCGGCGTATCCCCATAGTCGAGCGACAAAAATACATATATTTCATTATCCTTTTGCCACCAATAGCTAAGTTTGCTCTGATTGGTGCGTTTGGCTTTATACTGTTCATTCCATGCACCGTCATATTCAAAAAAGTGCATATCCTTATTCTCTTCCCCCGTAAAGGAATTGAATCCGTCTTTCAGCTTTCCTACCCACACATCCTTGTCTTCATTATCGGGAATCATCGACATCTGCAAATAATCATGATTGCCAATCGCCGTAAACAATCTCAATTTGCCATAAGTAGCAGCCCAGCCATAAACATTATAATACTCCTTAAACGCCGCAAAATCAGCCGTAAGATATTGGGCAACATCACCACAGTTTGCAATAAATTCGACATCATTATTTCTAAAATACAAAAGCGCATTGATGAGATCTTCCGCATGTTCGGCATGATGATCATCGTCTGAGTCGAAATGGATATCAGAAATAAGTCCGACTTTATATTTTAGTGCCCCAATATCATGAACGATACAGTTTTCGTCGTTCGCGCAATCCGAATCATTGCAATCTGCCTGACCGTCGTCGTCATCATCCACCCCGTTGTCGCAAATTTCGGTTTGCGACGCGACATTGCAGTTCGCGGCATTTGCGCAGTCCGAATCGTTGCAGTCCGCCTGACCGTCGCCGTCATCATCCACACCGTTGTCGCAAATCTCATTTTGCGGCGCGACATTGCAGTTCGAGGCATTCGCGCAGTCCGAATCGTTGCAGTCCGCCTGACCGTCGCCGTCATCATCCACCCCGTTGTCACAAATCTCGACGCTCTTACAGTTTGCCGCATTCGCGCAATCCGAGTCGCCACAGTCGGCCATGCCGTCGCCATCGTCGTCCTTCCAGTTGTCACAGATTTCTACTTTGGCATTTTCACCTTTGCAATTGGCGGCATTTGCACAATCCGAGTCGCCACAGTCGGCCAAGCCGTCGCCATCGTCGTCCTTCCAATTGTCGCAAATCTCGACCTTGTCCCCTTTGCAGAAATCAAACTTTTGGCAGGCCTCCTCGTCACAATCCTTCAGACCGTTGTCATCGTTGTCTACCTTGTCAGAACAAAGTTCGACCGTATCCTCATGCGCCAAGCCATTCACTTCTATTACAGAATGATCACTGCATCCTGCCACCAACACTGTTCCTACGAAGGACAAAACAAATATATGCTGTGACTTCATCTCTCACCTTTCCTTAACAATCCACATGCCAAACAGGCAGTAATCCCCAATCAGCGACACGCACGACAACAATCTTTTATAGAAACTGTAAATACTCATGGCTCGCATTGAGCGACGCCACTTATGACAGAGCACCCGTGTGTGCAAAACTCATACGATTGATATCCGCCCACATCTCCATTCTTATACTTATTTTCAAGACATAAAACGAGATAATTATCGCCATCACAACGAGCGGGTTCCCCTAAATTACATTTTCGATAACAACTGCCGTAACCATCGGATTTCGTTACACACACTGTCCCGGAAAGTCCAGGATCTTCAAACTTGGAATCACATGTGCGCTCTACCCAGTTGCCACTGCCTTGTTCATCGCACCATTCATAGACACTGTCACTTTTACAATAGGTATTGCCTTCAGCACAGTGATCAGAACAACCTGAACATACAGCCGCAAATACTGCCAAACAGAGGAACTTTTTCATCGAATCTCCTTCCACCCATTTATACACAAAAACACCCCCCTCTTATCTTATTGATTTTGCTGTTATTTTTCAATCACTCTCTTGTTTTGAGACGGAGATTTTGGAATTGTTCAGACCCAATGAAACATGTTGCACACTTTCAGCGTGCATATTGTTTGATATATATTTACTCGGGGTTATGCGCCAGAGCCGAAACTTTAGATACGTATTGACACAATTTAATCAAAACTGGGTCGCAAGGGGAAGGACTGAGTAAATGGATCTTTGATCAGACCTTCCATAATTGTCGAGAATCTAAGATAAAACCATGGGT
>JAZODZ010000382.1:0-15991 GCA_045597285.1 Myxococcota bacterium | reverse complement strand
AGGCATTGCTCGAAGCCGAACAGAAACCGCAGAACGTCAAGATCGTGATGGATCAGTTCGACATGGACAAAGTGTTCATCGACGACAACGGCAATCTGACTGGCTTTCAGGAACAGCAGGCGCGGCTTCTCAAAGATGCGCCGTATCTGTTCAAGACCGAAAGCGCACAGCCCAAAAATGGATTCACCGTCCACGGCGCGGGCGCACTGCCACAATCACCGCAAAATGAACAAAAGCCAGCAATTGCAAACGCCGATTTCGGGCGCAAACTGGCGGCCATCACACTTCAATCGCAGGGATTACCCGTTCCGAACAATATCAATCAGGGAGGCTAAATCATGGCTGTTATCCACAAGGAAATTCCATGTCCAGGGAACATCGCGTTCATGCATGGGCACTTCGAAGCAATTCCGGCCCAGCAGGCAAAGGCGACTGCCGAGGTTTCCAACTTCATCGAGAAACGATATAACCGTTTCTATCTCAAACAGGGCGCAATCTGGCCGAGCAATGACGCCAATGCGAAAGGCATCGTTGCGCACGAATACGACATCACCGATGGCGACGAAATCATCAGTTTGATCGTGTCGGGCAACGTTCGAACCGAGCTTTTACCCGCAAAACCGACGGCGGCCGCGCTTGCCGCGCTTCGCAATATCGGCCTCGTTCCCGTCGAAGTCATCCCGTCCGGCGAACCCGAACCCGTGCGCTATCTCATTTCGCTACCGAGTGTTGATCACGGATCGATTTCGATTGCCGAAGGCAGCTCGTTGCTCGTCGCCGAAGGCGCTTCGTTCAGCTTCAGCGTAACACCTGCAAGCGGTTATCACGTCGGCGCAGTCGCGGCCAACGGCGATGCCATCACGCCCGACGCCGGCGTCTATACCATCGATAATATCGACGCCGATCAGTTCGTCAGCATTACCATCGAAGCAGATTGATATAAGGAGAATCAAACATGGCAAAGGACATTAGCGAAGTCTATTCCGCCGAGGCCCTGGTCGCATACTACACCGCGCTCAAAACTGGCGGCGATATGCACTATCAGTTCATCGGCGAAAAGTTGTTTCCCGTGCTCAAACGCAAGGGCCTGAAACTCGATTTCATCAAAGGTTCGCATGGTGCGCCGTGTGAACTCCGTCCGGCCGCGCTCGACACCACGGCATTCGTCAGACCGCGCATCCCCGTTAGTGAAAACGAAACGAAAATTCCTTTCTTCAAGGAAGCAATGAAATTTACCGAACAGGAACGCCAGGAACTCACGGAAACGCTTCGGGTTCACGGCGATGACGAAAACTTCATCAACGGCCTGATGCGCCATTACTATCGGCAGTATTCCGATCTGCTTGCCGGCGCCGATGTCGATTGCGAAAAGATGCGCATGTCGCTGCTTGCATACGGCAAAATTGATATTGTCTGGAACAAGGACGGCGCAAATATCAACGAAGAATTCAATTTCGATACAACCGGAAGCTGGGCGACGAATAACACGCACACGCTCACGGGCACCAGCACCTGGACCGAAGAGAACAAGGCGACATGTGATCCCGTCAAGGACATTTCTGATTGTAGAAAAATGCATAAAATGAAAAACGGCGTCATCACAACGCGGGTTCTCATGAATAGCGAGACTTTCAGCCGTATTTGTCAGGCAGATGCAACCAGAAAGGCCATCAAACCGCTTGGCGGGAATATTCTCGACCGCGAAGTAGAAGATTATATCAAGGACGCAACAAAATCCGAACTCATCTTTAATGATGCAATCTATAAAAATGCAAATGGAGAAAACGCCAAATACTATCCAGACGGCAAAGTGACACTGCTTCCCGCCTACACGCTCGGATATACAAATTACGGCACCACGCCGACTGAATTTGATATTCTGAACGGCGAAAACACTCTGCACAGCCACGGTATGTATAACGATGGCGTTTGCGTCTATACAAACAAGACTGTCGATCCCGTCAATATCAAGACCGTCGTCGAAATGCTTGCATTGCCGTCGTTCGAGGAAATGGATTCCGTGTTCGTTCTGAACGCTTTTTCTGCCTGACGCGGGCTATCGCGTTCGCGATACGCCCTGCGGCTCGCCGCTATCGCGTTCGCGATACGCGCTCGCACCTTTTGGAGACACATCATGCCAACTGTTATTTGCAAACGGCCCGTAACTTACAGCGGCAAACGATACAAACCCGGCGACGTGTTCTATGCCGAAGACAAATATATCGACGAAGTATCGAAATGCTGTGACTGCGTGGAATGCCCGAAAGAACCAAAAAACGAACAGGATTCTGGTAAACAGAAACCTAAAAAGGCATCGAAATGACATCGACCAAAGACATCATCAAAGCCAAAACATCCGGCATCGAATTGCAGGATATTGAAATCGACCTGGCATTGGAAGAAGTGGAAGTCGCATTCAAAAACTATTGCAATCGCCACGATATTCCAGACCGTGCGCGTTTTCTCGTCGCCAATCTTGCGGTCGATTTGCTCAAATCACAGCATACCGGTAACAGTGATGGTTCCGATATCCCTGCCGGGGAACTTGGGAGCATTACGGTGGATGATGTCTCTTTGTCATTCGATGCGTCGAAACGCAGTCACGTCATAAATCTCGACGATATCCTTTTGAACTATCGCGAACAGCTCAATCAGTTCCGAAAGATGAGGTGGTAAATGGTGAATCTGGCCAACTACAGAGGCGTGATTGCACAAATGTACAAAGACCGGTTCGACGTGTACCGTCACGGCACGGAGGTTGACGCGAACGGCGCAACGCACCAGGTGCGTCGCTCGGTGCCATCGCTTTCTAATCAGCCATGTCATATTTCGCCGGAACAGTCGGATGATGCCGTGCCACGGCCACAGGCACGCTTGAATGCCGAACAATATATTTCGATTCATTGCAGGCCGGAACTCGATCTCATAAACGGTGATTATATCATTGCCAGAAAGATGAGAAATGGCGCTGTGGTTCGAACATATAAAGGCACCATCGGCGATCCGAAGGTTTTCCCGTCGCACATCAAAGCCACTTTCAAGATTGACAGTTCGGAGGTGTAGAGATGCAAAACTCAATCAAGGAACTCGCAAAAAGAACGGCACTGTATAAGAAAAAGTACAAAGCCTTCTTCAACGATTTCTGTGAGAAAAACTATCAGTCGCTTATCGGCGCAATTGCTGAACGCACACCTGTCGATTTCGGCGTTTTACGCGAAGGATGGGCGCGTCATTCGACATTGGAATATACAGATGGCAAAGTGGTGTTTCACATCTATAATCCGGCGGATTATGCCGCGCATATAGAATATGGCTATCATCAAAAGCCAGGCATGATCCTTCAAATGGAAATGCGCCAGGGCCGTCTTCGGTTTGTGAAATACATTGGTCATACATTCAAAGTTGGCACAGGCGATCCTACTGGCAAGGCAGAACCCGACGAAAACGGAATATATACGATTGTCACGCGCAAACGATATATTCCGGGGCATCACATGGTCAAGGATTCGGTCGATGAGTTCAAAAAAGAGCTTCCTTCGCGTTATGAAAAAGCCTTCGCGGCATTCAATCGGAGGAACGGATGAGCGGCGCACTTGTCACACACGATGCCGTTTCCAGCGCAGTTGTCCGGGCACTCGTGCCGATAGCAGCTGGTCAGCCGATTTATGACGAACGGATGCTTCAGGATTTTCAGGAGCCATGCTTTTTCGTGCTCGAGCCAAGTGTGACCGAGGAAAAGCAGCTCGATAAATACTGGATGTATGAACACAAAATCGAGGTGAGCTATTTCCCGGTGACACAGGCAATGACAGAGCATCGGCTGCTGAGCGAATGGCGGTGGACGCTCATGCAGACACTGCAATATATTCATGTCGATGCCTATATGGATGCCGAAAACAAGGCCGTGAAACTGCCGGTTCGTGCGCATGGCGCGGAATGTCGATGGATTGAGGATCATCTCGTCTATTACGCAAGCTATCGCATTCGATGCCGTAAAATCGTGGACGATGGCTCGATTATGCAAACTCTCATTACAAACCAAAACATCAAATAGGAGGCCGATATGGCTGGAGGAACTTTTATTGCACAGAACAAAGTCAGGCCGGGCGCATATATCAATTTCAAGGCCGTATCTGCGCCGGCAATCTCCGTCGGATCGCGTGGCGTAGCCGCCATGCCTCTCGCAACGGGATGGGGAGATGATTACATCGAACTGCTTTCGACGGAGCTTCAAAACGGAAAATCCATTGCAAAAGTTGGATGTGCATTTGTCGATGACGAGGCTCTGTTATATCGCCTCATTCTTTCCAACACTTACAAACTGATTATTGCCAGGACCGATATCAACGCCGGCAAGAAAGCCTCTGTCACGATTGGCGACTTGAAGGCCGAAGCCGTCACGGCGGGTGAAGCTGGAAATGCGCTGAGCATTTCGGTAGAAGCCGATGGCGGACGTGGTTATTACATCGTTGTGACAAAGCTAGGTGGCACGGTCAAAGACACGCAGACCGTTGAATCGATTGCCCGTCTGACAGCAAACACATGGGTGGCATTTTCGGATGTTTCGCCCGAGGGTGCGGGAGAGTTTACGCCTTCGGCAGGTTCCGCGCTTACTGGTGGTGAGAATGCCAGTGCAAAGGCGTCCGCAACGATCGGCGACTTGAAAGCGGAGGCGCGGTATGTCGGTTCGGTGGGCAATCGTCTGAGCATCATCGTGACCAAGGTTGGAGAGACATCGCTTTATGATGTCACAACCGCGCTCGATGGTATTGGGAAAGATACGCAGCGCGTGGATGCCATTGCCAAACTGGCTGCGAATGACTGGGTGACATTCTCGGATGTCCATGTCGGTGAGCCAGGTTCGTTTACTGTCACAGCTGGAACAAATCTCACAAATGGCGCCAATGGAACAGAAACCAAAGAAACGATAGCGAGTGCCGTTGCACTGCTTGCGACGAAGCAGTTCAATGTGATGGGGTGTTTGAGCGATGATTCCGCTGTGAAAGCGCTTGTCATTTCGACGATTAAGCAGCTTCGCGAGAACGAAGGACGCAAATGCAAGGCAGTTCTATATAACGCCGCCGGTCTTTCCGGGGCCGACTACGAAGGCATTATTTCGAGCAAACAGGGCTACAAAACGCAGGATGGCGACATTTCTGCCCAGCAGTTTATTGCACAGCTCACGGGCATGGCTGCCGGGGCAAATCTCGGTGTATCGCTGACGCATAAAGCAATTCCAGGTGCCGTTGAAGTCATCGGCGAACCAAAGTCGCATGATGATATTGTCGAAGCGCTCAAAACGGGATGGCTTGTATTATCGCGAATGAATGACGGCACCATTGTCGTTGAACAGGATATCAATTCACTGTGCGACAACATGACCGACAAGGACGATTCATTCAGAAAGAACCTGATCGTCAACACATTGGATGATATCGGCAATACCATTCAGAATACGTGGGATAAGACCTACTGCGGCAAAGTCCATAATAACGAAACACAGCGACAGAACTACAAGGCGGCGCTCATCAAATACTTCAAAGAACTGGAGTCGATGGAGCTGATTCAGGATTTCGACAAGGATGCCGACATCATCATCGAGCAGGGAGAAAATCTGGATTCCGTGGTCGTAAACTGGTGGGTGAAGCCTGTCGATGTCATGGAAAAACTGTATATGACGACTTATGTGAGACGGTAACAGGAGGGAACGGATATGGCAAATGCACGCGCAACCGATACCATTTCTGCAAAAGAAGGCGTGGCTTACGTTACGATAGACGGCTTCATGCACGAGGCTTTTTATGCAAGAAATATCGAAGCTAAAGTTGACAAACAAAAAGTGGAACTGCATTTGTTAGGCAAACGAATGACACAGCACAAGACTGTTGGCATGACAGGCAGTGGCACTATGTTGATTTACTACATGTCACCATATTATCGTCAGATGGTTGAAAAGTATAAAGACACTGGCGAGGAAACCTATTTTGAAATGATGTTGAAGAACGAGGATCCCGAAAGCACTGTGGGCGCAAATGCACAGACATTACATGATGTGAGTGTCGACAGTGTGACGCTGGCAAAATTCGACATGGATGGTGAGGTACTTGATGAAGAGGTGCCGTTCACATTCGACGATTACACGGGAATCGCACAGTTCGCCGAGGAACCACAGCATTAAGCAACGCATGGCGTATTGAGCCGAACGGCGAAACAGCCATGCGCCGCCGCGTATGCAATAGCGGCGGAAACCACAAAAGATATAAAAAAATATAAAGGAGATATAAACATGGAATCGTTGGAAAATCTATTGATTGAAGCAATTGCGGAGCCGGAAGAGTTTGACGTTATACCGTCGGAACGAATTGGAAAAATATTGAAAGGCCGTGCATTCAAGGTCCGAGCAATGACTAACACGGAATATCGTTCGTTTATGAAAGGTGCCTATACAACGCGAAACGGAAGGCGAGAATTTGATAATATCAAATTTGTCGAAACAATTGTATTGAACTGCACGACAGAACCGAATTTCAGGAAGGCGGATTCGATTGAAAAGGCTGGATGCAGCACGCCTGATGAGTTCATGCACAAAGTATTATTGCCAGGTGAAATTGATAAACTTGGCAATGAAATCGCGCGGCATTCCGGGTTTGGCGTGCAGGATATTGACGAGGCTTATGAAGATACAAAAAAGCCCTGAAAGCGCGTCAGGCGGATGTCTGGCGTGCATATTACTGCCTTCATAAACTTCGCAAATGGCCGCATGAATATATTGATTTGCCGCCGAGGGAGCGCGGCATTGTGGACGCGCTGATTGATGAATATCTGGAGCGAGAAAAATGAGCGACGAAAACGGAACAATCAAGCAGAGATTTGAACTTGAAGACAAGTTGACACCTGCGCTTGACAGCATGCTCAAATCTATCCAGGGCACGACAACGGCAATGGACGCGTTATTGAAATCTGTAGAACGGTTTCGGAATATTGCAATGAACTTCAGTTTTAATATCAATTTTGAACGCACTGCTGAAGCTGTGAGGCATATATCCGAAGCTTATGAAAGTGCAGCGAGACATGCACAAGGGTTTGCAAATGCGGCAAATCATATACAACCCAGAATTCCAGCACCTTCGACCAGTCATATACAACCCAGAATTCCAGCACCTTCGACCAATGCAAGCTCGTCGTTACGCAATGCAGGAACCAAAAGCGATTCCGGTGGAATGGGCATGGGGGGATTGATTGGAGGCGGCATTGGCAAACTATCTATGATTGCGGGTGGTATTACTGCTACATTTGTAGGTGTTAAAAAATTGGCAGATATTGCAAGTGAGCGAACCACACAGATTAATAGTTTGAATTATATGAGCGAGTCACAACGCAACGGCCTGAAAGGGGATGAAATACAGGATTATGGCGTCAAGTATGCTAATCGCATAGGAATGTCAGCGGATGATTTCACGGCACAGTCCATCAAATTGCTTAAAACCACGGATGCGTTTGGCAGCATTGGCGAGGCGATGAATTTCAATGAATTGTTACAAAAGCAACTGAAATCATCAGGCGTAGATGCACAAAGAGCAAACCGTGTTACGGAAATGTATAATCGTGGTCTGATGAAAGGATTCGATTCGCGTGAATTAAAAGTCTTGATGGAAGAGGCGCCGGCATTAGCCGATGCACTTGCAAAAGCTGCGAATGTGAGCAATCCAGCTGAACTGCTAAGCAAAGCAGGCAAGGGAAAGATAACAGGCCAGGTTGCGAAAGAAGCTATTTTCGGGAATGCCAATGATATAGAAAAGCAATTCGCGCAGACGCCGAAAACGATGAATGAGCTGTTTGAGAAATTGAAAAATAGTGCCGCACAGGCACTCGATCCTATATCTCAAAAGATAACAGATATTGCAAACAAGCCGGAAGTACAGGCATTTGTGGAGCGGTTGATCGATGGCATGACATGGTTTTCGGAAGTCGCTGGAGAGGCATTTGAATTCGTGACAGATACCATCACCACGATAGCACCTCATGTCGAAGAAATTGTCACACCTATCAAAGATATATTGTTTTCGGTCTGGAATATCATCAAAGGGCTGATTGATGATATTGTGGAGCTCTTTACAAAAGATGAGGAGTTCGGAAAGACGGCTCAGACGATTTGGGGCGATTTTAAAATCATTTTGGAGCGGTTAAAACCAATTGTTGAGGGTATTGTGGAATCAATTGCGGGCGGCATTAAGATATTACTGGGCACTGCCAAAAACCTCGTCACTCTTTATGAAAATACCCGAACAGGGCTTCACAATCTATTCTCGGATGATACATTGGAATATAAATCATTCGACACTAAAATATTTGCAGATGGAGCTGTTCAGTTTGCAAATGGTGTAAACAAACAGATGGCGGAAACTGCTTCATTGATTGGCGACACGCTGACCAAGAAACTTGAGCCGATTGTGAACATTCCAATTTACGGCCCGTCAATGGATTTGAAGAACAAAGCAGATGATAGGATTCATGCGGGAATTACCCCGGGAATGACACCTTCAAAGCCGCTGCATGTCAAACAGGTTGGGAAAACCAAAATTGACAAGGATTCATTACAATTGCTCAAGGATTTGGCACAGGCTGAAATCATCAATCGCGTGAACAATATCCAGCCGGCCATCACGGCGAATTTCGGCGATGTACATGAGACTGCCGATGTGGATGCGATGCTCGACAGGCTAGAGAAAGATGTCGTTTCGGCACGCGGGCAGAATCTCATGATTCAAACAGGATTGCAATTTGCACTGTGAGGTGGCAGATGAGTGAATATGATATTTATCTGACATTCGACACTCCAATGCGACATGGAGAAGATTACAACGGGGCGTCTTTACGTCTGCCTGTACTTCCGGAACAGCTGCAGTTCGTTCGTGGCGGCGACAATATATCATCTTCGACGGTAAAACATGGTGAGGTGAATGTATTGAGGAAGCCAAAACTGACGACATTTCAGATCGACAGTTTCTTTCCGAGGAAAGGGGGGCGTGTGTATATTCGCGGTCGTGAAGCGTTCTATTCGCCTGAATATTATATGACGATGCTGACATGGCTTCAGGACAACAAGAAACCTGCAAAAGCCGTGTTTTGTGGATTTGATATCGAAGCCATGTATGTATCTGTCGAGAATTTTACATTCTCATACCAATATGCGGATGATGATATTACCTATTCACTGTCGCTCAAGGAATATCGGCCTTATGGTTCGAGTTCACGGCGGCTTGTTGCATTGAAGCCGTTATTCAGCGGTGACAATGCGACGGCCTATAATGCTGTTCGACTTGCCAGGCCAAAGACATCGTTTAGTATAGGTGATCGCGTTATTGTAAACGGCCAATATTATCGGGATGCTTATGGCGGAGCGGCATTTCTGCCGACACCGATGGACTTCATGTGCCAGAATTACAAGACTGCCACTTCAAAGGGCATTGAAAGTATTCGCAATGCGCCGGCGCAACTGTTGGAACAGGAAGCTGTTATCATTGGTATTAAACGCAATGGAAAGCAGCTGATTAAGAGTTCACTGCCCGGCGGGATTCAAACCAAAACAGAATTGGGCGTTCTGTTTCCATATCAAATTGCGGTTGAACAAAAGGCGATCGGGTGGGTTGCCGAATCTTCTTTGAGGCAGGCGCTATGAATGATGAATTGAGCATTCTCTATCAGGCGCCGGATGGCGACGTATATGATTATACGGGCCTGACAACTGCGTTTAATATATCGGCGTCACTCAAGGCTGAAGCTACAAAAGCGCAGTTCACATTTGTTCGTGATGACGATCTGCAAATCGAGATGGGCGGCGTAATTCATGTCACAGCGGGAGAATTGACGATATTCTATGGATTTGTGTTTACCGTGAGAATGTCGCAGGACGTCGCTGTGCAGGCGGACGCTTATGACGCGCTTCGCTATCTTAAAAATGAAGTCTTCTATCCGTGGCCAAAGCAGACGTTATCGGAACGTTTCAAAGATATATGTGAGAATGTGTCTTTGGATATCGGGAATGTCGATGATGCGTCGTATCAGTTACAGCCGACGATCAGTGAGGGAAAGACACTCTTTTCGGTGTTGCAGGAAGGTATTGACGATACCTTGCAGAACGAAGCGAAATTGTTTTATGTGCGGGCAAATCAGCGTCAATTGGAACTGATTAACGTCGAAAACGATGTCATCGAGCTTTGTATTGATTCCGATTCATACATCAATGGATATTCGTATGAACAAACCATCGATAAAAGCACCTATAACCAGGTGCATTTCTGGCACGAAGGGAATGACAAAAATCTGCGGCTGATTGCCGAAGCGCATGACGATGCGAAAACGAGAGCATGGGGACGATTGCGGCTGTCACGGAAGATCAACAGCAACGAAACAGAGGCGCAGCTGAAAGACCGCGCCGAAAAGACATTGATCGTCCATGGACAACCGACAGAGGCGCTTTCGCTCACGTGTTTTGGGGATTGGCGCGTTCATGCGGGATGTATCATTACCGTTTCACTGCCGGAACTGGGTGAGACATACGAGAACCGCAATTTTATCGTGTCGGGTTGCACGCACAGTTATCGATGCGACAATCATACAATGAGTTTGCAATTGCTGTTTACGGGGGGCGGATTATGAGCGCAGGGCGAGAAATCATGAATTCAGTTATGCAGGCTGCGACGCAACAGGCTCGGAATTATGCAACGGATGTCTGTTTTGGTGAAGTCACGAGCATCGAACCGCTCAAAGTCAAACTGGAGAACGGCTTGGAATTGAGCGAAGATTTCCTTGTAGTGTCGTGTTTGTGCAAGGAAACGGTGATTAAGATTCCGCAGGATGACAATGCGAAGCATACGCACAAGATGGATGAGGCGCTTGTGGATTATCAGGCAACGGGAAACAAGGGGGCTCCGATCATCTTTGCACCGCTGGGAGCTGAGGCTTATGTGGACAATCCTAGTTTTGATAATAATCAACCTGCCACGGATGATGATGCGCCTGGAACAGGAAGTAATCCAGCAAAGATTATCAATCCTGCGATACCGAATCCAACCACATTGCCATTAAAGCACTCGCATACCATTCAGCCGGCGCTTGAGAGCATCATGCTTTGGCGCGGTTTACAAAAAGATGATCGTGTTATTCTGATTAAATTTCCGCCTCACAAATTTCTCATTTTTCAACGCGTGGAGGGCATCACGAATGATCCCGAGCAGTAACAATACAAATGGCACGATAGCCACACGGCGCGGGCAGTATCCATCGAAAACATGGGTAATTGACAGAATACGTGGGCGGATTGTGAAGCAATGCGACGGATTCGATGCCATATTGCAATCCGTGCAAAAGATATTATTGACGGAACGATATGCAGAACATATCTATTCGACTTTTTACGGGATTGAAATAGCGGACATGATAGGGAAGCCCACATCATATATTCGTGCGGCACTGCCACAGGCCGTCAAAGAGGCATTAAAACAGGATGACAGAATCAAGAATGTCACGGTTGAAAATATAGAAGTATCGGGGGATTCGGTGTCATTCACAATCAATGTGACAACAAACCAAGGTTCAATATCTTCGAGTGAAACAATCATACTGTGAGGATGTTATGGCAGAGACAGACAATATTTATGATAATCTTACAAAATATACGTTTGAATCACTGCACACTGAAGCATTGAATCAGGTTGCCGACGATGTGGACAAGCGCGAGGGTTCGGTCGTCTTTGATATGACAGCGCCTGCAGCGGTGAATATTGCAAAGTGCTTTGATGTACTCTATCAGGTTGCAATGCAAAGCCGGATCCAGACGGCCACGGGGGAATATCTCGACCTTTGTGCATCACAGAATAAGATATATCGAAACCGTGCAACACCAGCCAAATGGCGCATCCATGTCGAACCGTTGTATGTTGAACTGACTGTTCGGGATGATGGCGTGCAGGGCACACGGTTTATATCAACAAATGGCCTGAACTATACTTATGAAATCATTACAAAAGAAAATGATGGAGATTATATCGTCGAATGCCTGAAAGCTGGTGCCGATGGGGGGCGCGATTTCGGTGAACTCGAAGAAACGCCGATTGAACATGAACTGGATAGTGTGGCATTTGTGAAGTGTCTCGACGGTGGCCATGATGAAGAAACGGATGCTGCTTTTCGTATGCGGTGGTGGTCTGTGGCCAATAACAGGGGCTATGGTGGAAATTTCTACGATTACCAAACATGGATCCTGACTGATTATGCACAAGAAGGCGGTTATCAGTTCGATGGCTTCTTTATCTTTCCGGCATGGAACGGCGGCGGGACTGTTAAAATTGTTCCAACTATTCAAACCGATGAAGGGGCTTATATGCCAACGGATTCTGCGGCTGCTACGGCATTGAAAGCCTGGCTTGATCCCGAACCTGTAACAGGGCAAGGGGCAGGAATGGCACCTGTCGGTCACAAAGTAACCGTCGAAACTGCTGAAACCATTGTTGTAGATGTGAATATATCTATTACAATGATTGGCGGAAATGAACTCACGGCAATCGTTGTCACAAAAATACAAAGTGCGGTACGCAGTTATTTCGAGGCGCAGAGAGGTGAAACGGCAATCGTTCTGGGTGACTCTTTTCCATATTCGTACAGTGTATTGATTGCCATTTCTGCCATTGAGAGTGTGACACATAACCAATCAACTGAGATCGCGTCTGTGTCAGTTTCGTTGATTGCAGATGGCATAGAATATACGACAGATTATGCAATTGCGTATGATGCTTATCATACCATTCTGCTTCCAGTTGCAGGCGAAATAACAGTAACGGAGGTGTGATATGGATGACGATATAAAACGTCTCAAACAGGAAACATGCATTGCGCTGATACCGCAATTCTATGAAGGCGTTCTCGAAGCCACACGGATTCAGCAAGTTCACGATGCTGTTATTGAGCCGTTTGTGGCAGCTATTATACGCATTCATAGAAATGCCTATATTCAGACGATGGACGCTGATGCGCTGGCTGAGCTGGAGAACGGTCTTGGTGTGTTACCTTCGGGGAAAATTGAACAACGGCGACAGGCAGTTATCGACATGTTATGCGACCCGCATATTGTGAACGATGCGAAACTGCACGAACTCTGCCAGTCTCTTGCGCCAGATTATACCGTTTATGAGCGCACCGATCCGGAGGCACTAACTCTCGGCATCTTCACAGTGGAAGAAGACGAACAAGGGAATCTTCCGGCGGTTGGCATTGTCAAAGAGATAATGCCGACGGTACCGCAGAATCTGGCATTGTATGCGGGCGTGGATACGGCGTTTGATAGGAATGTCGTCATCAATCATGCGCATTTTACGTCAATGAGGGCTAGCCTGGGAACAGTTGAACGAATCATTCCGCCTCATACGCTATTTAATATCATCGACACTGTAACTGGTGAAGACACGCAATGCAGGGAGCCGCCTGACATACAGCTCGTAGACAAGGGAGGGACGATGTTCGATGGGGCAAAAGATATAATCACGATCAACGGGCAGCCTCGTTATCCAACAGTGGATAAGGGAGGGACGATGTTCACAAGCAACAAACAACTGGAAATAATCCCCTTTGAGGGGATCGAAATCATAGATTTGTCATAAGGAGAATTGTCATGGCGTTTAAAAGCTCAAAATTCAATATGCCTTCATACAGTGGGAGCGGGTGTGCAAACCAACGTGATTACGCTGATTTATATCTCGCAAAGCTAAAAGACGCTTTCGTTGATGCAAATTCGGCGTGGAGTCTGGAGACTGCTATTGAGACAATTGGTTCATATAGCGGAGACAGCTCTGGTTTGCGGACATTACAGCTAAAGTCGAGTGCGAGCGGAAAATATTTAAGGATATGGTGTTTTACGAATTATGTGTATTGTTACATTCAACAATCAACAACAGTAAACACGGACGACGGTTTGAAAGTTTATAAAGACAATTTGTTTATCCAGAATGATGGCTCGTATCAGAATCGTTATAGAATCGGCGAATACGCCGAGATTTATTTTGGCGTGTCTAGTAACAGTATAGACCCCGACCCAGCAAAAGATTTGGGGTTAGATTTGCCCATTTTCGGTATACATAATGGTATTATGGGTAATTCATTCATGGTGAGTAACTCGTCATACGGAGCGTATTATTACGGGGCAGTTATAAGCGTTATTACAGATGGTTCGATGTTTGCTGTTATGAAATCTTGTAATGGAAACTGGCCAATGTGTCTGTATGCGCCGGATCTTTTTATTTGTGCTAACAGCGCCGACACGGAAACGGCGGGAGTTATAAGCAATAACGGTTACAGCAATAACTTCTATTTGGGTGAAGATAATAACAACGGCATTACGATGTCTGTTCTATTCAACGCGGCTGACGGAACACACAATTTCAATGGAATGAATCAAAGCGTGAATAATGGACGGTTGAGTAACCGTGTTTTGACGGCGGAAAGTTCAACGAAGATGGTTTGTGCCCCTGTATGCGTCTGGATGGCACCTTACACATATTCAGGATCTACAATGTCGGGGGTGACAAACGGGATCGGGTTCAAAGGTTGGATCAATACTGATTATATTCGCTCCGTCGATTCCCGCGTTTTGCCGTTCGCAAGCAAGGGTATGAAATATGGTAATGGCAGATGGTTATGTGTAGACACAGGCACACTTATTTGTTGGGACGACAGCAACTCCTCGCCGTTTGAAGCGGCAGTTTGATAATCAAGGTGGTAAATATGTTATTCAAAGAATCATTTATAACAGATGCGGGCGCGGAATTGCTCGCAAGAGCTACGGCACAAGAAGGCAGGCTTGTCTGGACACGGGCCGCGACATCCGAAAGAAATACCGATAGCCTCAGTGTGAATGAAATGAACGCACTGGATGAGGAACATTTCGGCGATCTCAGCATGACTGGTGCTGTTACCAATGTCATTGTGAACGATGCACGAAATTCAGTTTCTGTTCATTGTGAACTGTCGAATGAAGAGGCAGACGGAACTGCACGAACTTTCGGAGCCTGGGCGAAGATCGATGGCGATGAATCAGATGTATTGGCCATCGTTGCTCGCTGTGGAACAGGGGTTGTGCCCGTTGTCATCAATCCAATCGAACAAGGTGTCGTTCGTGCGTTTGCCGATTTCTCATTGAATATCTCAGACAAACAGGTTCAGGCAGTTGGAGTAATAATCGGATATTATGCCACAGCCACTGCTTTGCAGGATGAAATCGCGGCAAGGGAAGACTTGGCAGGACGTGTTGTGACGAGCCATGTGGCTGATAATGAAACAACTGGCGAAGCGCAGAATATTTATGGTGAAAAGACTTTTATAACAGGTATTTGCACATCAGATATACATGATTTAGATGGGAGTGGAATTGTAACAACCGGAGATATATGGAGTGATGCTGAAAGCGATCTAGGTAAAGATGAATGGCCGTGGGGTGACGCATATCTAACCGGTGTTTATACAGATTCGCTTTATTCAAAAGATTATGTGGATTCAAGTAATATCGGCTATATTTGCATCGCGTCAAATCTTTATCCACTATCTGGGAACACTGTAGATATCGGAAAGACAGACAATCGTTTTGATCGTGTGTTTTGTAACAGTCTTTATGCAACTTCTTCAGTATATGCAACCAATTTGTATGGCGTTATTAGACATCCGTATATTGACAACGGAAACACAAAAATCCCAATTGGATCTATCGTGCTACTATTGCTTGCAAAAAGTGACTCGTCTAGTTTTACGACACTTACAACCGTTTATTGCGGTCAGGAATTATCATCAGGCGGCGGAACAATCGGTTTGGAAACGTATGATAAAATTTACATCGGTCAGTTAAGACAAACTGCTTCAACTGGTGAATTATCAGTCATTCTGGATAACGCAACGGAGCTTACGTCTGGCATGAAGTTTAGCGTAATTACAGGCGGATCAAACAATG
>JAZODZ010000381.1:0-14833 GCA_045597285.1 Myxococcota bacterium | reverse complement strand
CAGGTCTCTTCTGGATGCTCAGATACGGCCCGCGCCACCTTTTCGAAACCATGCAGGGCAAGCATCATCATCGGCATGAATAACAACAGATAATCGCGGCGCGTATTCGGCTTTGCCGAATAGCGACGCGGGCAAGGGCGTATTCGGCAAAGCCGAATAGCCCTGCCATCCAAAACATAAAATATCGGCTAGATATGGTATTTCACGCCGAACCAGAAATCGATGCTGCTGCCGAAATTGGCTTCGAGCGAGGCAGACCATCCATCCGAGATGAGAACGTCGAGATCGAGCGAAAAGATGCCGACACCGGGGCCCGGCGTGTCGTTGAGCACGCTCGGCGCACTCAGCTGCCCCACCGTGAAATCGGGGCGATACCGATAAGTCAGCGCCATGTTCAGCTCCTTGATCAGGTTCATGCTGATGGCGGTTTCGAGCACCAACACGGTATCGTAATCGTTAAACGCCTTCATTTCGGTACTTTTGAAATTATACAGCTGGACACCGACGCCGAGGCGGTTGACAAAGCGAATATTGGCCAGATGCTCAAACCAAGTGCCCATATCGAGCGAAAGCTCCAGATATGGGATGAGTTTAAGCTGCTGATAATCGACGTGGACGTGATCTTCCTGCTGATGCTGGTCAAATTTAGCATCGATAGCCAGTGCCAAATACGTATGCGACCGCTCGCCAGCCCACAACGCCACGCCGGTATCGACAGCGCCGTAGAACTCGCCAAAATCCGCCAGATTGTCGATGTAGAAGTAGGGCGTGACCCAAAAGCGTTGTGATCGGTAGGTATAGGCGAGCTGAATGCCGAGATTGAAATCGTCCGAGGGAAGCCAGCGCAGCTTGAGGCCGACGCTATGACCGTAGGGATCGATGTGATTGTCCGAAAGGATGAAGGAATCGCCTTTGAATGCGCCGATGACATCCATCAGATAGCCCGTGGCATAGAGCGTGACGGCGTAATGGAAGAGGGATTTCCAGGTTGCCGAAAGGGCTTTGTCGTCGTGCGAAAACGTGCCCATGATGAGGGCGACGGAAAGCATGGCCAGCGAGGTGCCTTGCATGATGGAGAGGCGAATGGCGCTTTGATAGTCGCGCTGGCAGACGCAGTGGCCGAAGCCGTTCCAGACCGCAGAGGCAAGCACGGACACGAATTTGCAGCCACCGAAAGCAGCCCGCGTCGTGTTCACGTCGCGCGTTTCCCAGTTCTGTGCCGTCAGCTCCTCATCGGGATAATTGACGTCATCGAGCGTGAGCGCGGACGCACGCAACGGCACCAGAAATATGAACAGGCATATCAGAAGGCAGCCTGCATGTTGGACAAATCGGGCTTGATTCATTTCGTCGTGATGAGTGTACGGGCCGGGACGTCAGAGAATGGGGCAGCCCAGGCCTTGCTCGCGCGAGGCATGACCTGTCGGAAACCGGGAAGCATGAGGTATTGATGGCCGCGAAGGAGAGATTCGACAGCCGTTTGGAGCGATTCAGGGGACTGCCAGGCCGAATCGGGCATCGATTTGAGCATCGAGAGGGCGACAAACGGGAGGATTTCCTGAACTGCCGGCTGACGATGGTAGAGGTTTTGGAACTGATCGGAGAATCCGGCGGAAATGCTTTCGGCGGCCTCGGTATAATCGAGATAAATGGCGTCATTGATGACTTTATAGCCATGACCGTCGGAGATTGGGGCCCAGGCACCCGGGGCAAGGCATGACACAAATCGGCGCGTGTCGACTTTTGGGTTAGGCTGAGGTGTTCCGGGCAATTTGCACCAGATATTTTCCTGGGCCATGAAGCTCGCGATGCGTTCTGCCATATCGGCATTCGTCGGATAATAGATGAGATCGGGCGACTTTTGGGCGACTTTTGAGGCCAGATCGCGAAGGTCGGCCTGGTTGGCGGGGAATGTCACGGTCTCGAAAGAAACCGTCGATGGGAGGCTGATCTGGAGCTGTTGCGCGGATGATTTCGTGTATTCGTCGTCGGGGCCGATGGCGACGACATTCTTTGCGTTGGCAGACACGACGAACTGAGCGGCTTTCTGTGCTTCCTCTTTGATGGAATAGGAAAACTGGAAGACGTTCGGCTTGTTCTGAATAAATTCGCCGTTTGGCGAGAGGCCGATCATGATGGTTTGGGCATCGAGTTTTTGCGAAACTGCGCGGCACTCGAGGATATCGACGGGGCCGATGATGAGTTTTGCACTGGATTTGCGGACATCGGCGAGCATTGCGTCGATGGATTCCGCACTCGTCTTCGTGTCGAAAAAGCGCAAATCGAATGGCAGGGCGCGATGGTTGTAAATGCCGGAAGCCTGAAGGATTGCGCCGAGCATGGCGCGACCGATTTTGCGGTCATTGCCGGACAAGGGCAGGAACACGGCGACGAGGGGACGCGATGTATTGACGCCGTTCTGAAGGCTGCGAAGCTGTTGGGCAGCTTCGTTGTCGCCGATGGCTTCGAGTGCCTGGGCCGTTTCGGGTATGATTTGTTCGAGGCAGGCACTGTCGTTCTGCGAAGCACAAACATTGGCGCGAAGCTGGCCGATAATGGCGAGCTCAATATGCGTTTCTGCCTGCGTTCCGAGGCGTTTGAGTTCAATGGGCGTCAACTGTGAGGCTGCGTATGTCGCGACATTGCGAGCTTCCTCGGTAGGAGACTCGACGAAGCTCTTGATGGCGAGCTTAAATGCCTGTTCGTATGTGCTGTTCTGAATGGCAGTCATGGCCTGTTCCGCGAGTTCTGCGGCCACGACTTCGGGCGTTTTCTGAGTAGGGTGATTCGGATCGTCGACAGACCAGGAAGTGGTCGAAGCCTGAGTCGATGTCGAATTCGTTTTGGAATCGACCTGCGCATGCGATGCGGTATTCGAAGCGGGCGCGGTTGAATTGGCCTGCGTCAGTGACTCGGCGGTTGCATTCTGAATATTTGTGCCTGATGAGCCGCCACAACCGAGGCAGAAGGCGGCTGCAAACAGCAAGGATAATTTGTGAAAAGACATTCTGAACATGAAATCGATCAAAAATATTTTCGCTTTCAAACGTGAAAGCAGTCACACAGAAAAGCGCCTCCTCACCCGGAGACAGATAACAGATTTTCCTACACCAAAAGCCCATGTTGTTATAGAAGAAAAAGATCCGATGAAGCAAAAAGCGTCATCCGAATCCCCTACACGATGGAGTAAAACAGATGAAAAAGACCTGGGCATTCACAATATTCGCGTTATTGCTGAGCGGCTGTGCCGGATCCAAGACGACCGAGACGACACAGACAGCAGCCAATCCTCCGGCGGTGGAAGAAACCGACATGACGGCCACGGCTCCCGTCGAACAAGTCGCGTCCGATGACGACAAACTTCGCGATTCCCAGAAAGATGCCGCCGTCATGATTTACGAATCGTGGCCACTCGAAACAACGCTCGACAATGATCACATCGCGAACGTCGTCCCGGTCTGGCTCGAAGCCATCAACAGCGCGGAAAAGACGCTCGATTTCTCGGAATACTATGCGATCACCGAGCCGAACACGGGCCTCGACAAGGTCGTGAGCGCCCTCAAAAGCGCGGCGAACCGCGGTGTTAAAATCCGCTTTTTGATCGATGAAAAACTCAACACCGACGCCAATGCGGTTCTTCCGGAAGAGCTGGCGACGATCAATAATCTGGAACTGCGTAAGATCGATTACACGAAGATCACGGGCGGCGGCGTTCAGCATTCCAAGTATTTCATCGTCGACGGCAAGACCGCCTATTATGGCTCTCAGAACTTCGACTGGCGCTCCCTTGAACACATCTCCGAAATGGGGGCACGCCTGCGTCCTGCCGAACTCGTCGAACCGCTCAAGCAGATTTTCGAGATCGACTGGGCGCTCGCGGCCAACTACGACACCGAAATCCCGGAAACAGCCTGTGCCGGCACGGTCGATATCGATTACAAGGGCGAAAAGACGACGGTCGAACTCGTCGCAAGCCCGCCCAAATCATTGCCGTGCAAAGATATGTGGGATTTGCCCAAGATGATCGCGCTGATCGGACAGGCCAAATCGTCGGTTTCGGTACAGCTTCTAAATTATGCGACGAAGAATTACGACAAGACGACGTTCATGGAACTCGACGATGCCCTGACGGCTGCCGCCGCCCGTGGCGTTCACGTCCGCCTTCTCGTCTCGGACTGGTCGCAAAAACCCAAGAATATGTCCGACATGAAACGCCTTGCCTCGCTTGACAACATCGAAGTCCGCATGATTGCCGTGCCCGAGCATTCAATGGGATTCGTTCCCTATTCCCGCACCATCCATTCCAAGTTCATGGTCGTCGACGATGCCGATACCTGGCTCGGAACGAGCAACTGGGCCGGCGATTATTTCTATAAATCGCGCAATGTTGGCATCATCGCACACGGCAAGACATTCAACGACGAACTGACGCGCAGCTTTAACCATTATTGGGACAGCGAATATGCGATCGTCGTCGATCCGAATGTCGATTATCCCTACAAGGATCAGTCAAAACCGTCGAACTGATTTCCTAAATTACAAGCTCTAATCTGTTCTAAACACATGAAAGTACTTATCGAAACGTATGGCTGTCAGATGAACACAGCTGACAGCGAGCTCATCATGGGCATTTTAACGGAAGCCGGGTTTGAATCGGCGCACACGCTGGATGAAGCCGACGTCATTATTCTGAACACCTGTGCGGTGCGCGAAAAAGCGGAGGCGAGGATTCTGGGGCGTCTGTCGAACCTGTTGCCACTCAAGCGCATCAAGACCGACCTGATGATTGGCGTCGTGGGCTGCATGGCCAAGCATCTCGGGGAAAATCTGATTCGCGAGCGGCCTTATGTCGATTTCGTCGCGGGGCCGGATCAATACCGCCATCTGCCGGAAATCATTCGCAACAAGCGCAAAAAAGCCGAGATTCATACCGAATTCGACCGAAGCGAAGTCTATACGGGTTGCGATTCCAAACGTCCGCACGGCGTCACCGCATGGGTCACGATTCAGCGCGGCTGCAATTACGTCTGCACGTATTGCATCGTGCCGCATGTGCGTGGCGTCGAGCGCAATATGCCTGCCCGCGACATTCTCGAAACCGTTAAAAAGCTCGCGGCGGAAGGGTTTTCTGTCATCACGCTTCTCGGGCAGACCGTCAATTCCTACCGCGACGGCGACATCACGTTCGCGAAACTGCTCCAGCTCGTTGCCCGCGTGGACGGCATCGAGCAGGTTCGGTTCACATCTCCTCATCCGCTTGGATTCAGCGACGAACTCATCGATGTCATTGCCAACGAGCCGCACGTCGCCAAATTCGTGCATCTCCCGCTTCAGTCGGCAAGCGACAGTCAGCTCGCGCTCATGCGGCGCCGTTATACTTTCGAGGAATATTCGACCATTGTCCGTAAACTCCGCGAAAAATGTCCGGAAATCGCCCTTTCGACGGATATCATCGTCGGTTTTTGCGGCGAAACGGAAGAGGATTATCAGAAGACGAAGCAGGCGCTCATCGACATGCGCTATGCGTTCGCGTTCCTGTTCGCCTATTCCGAGCGTTCGCTGGCCATCGCGGCGAAGCTGATGAAGGACGACATCCCGGCCGAAACGAAGCAGCGCCGGCTGGCAGAAATCATCGATATTCAGCGGAAAATATCGCGCGAAGTGTACGAATCGTTTGTCGGTCGCCGCGTGGAAGCCATCGTGGAGGGCTATTCGCGCCGCAATAATGCACAGGCCGTCGGCAACACCCGCGATTTCAAGACGACGATATTCGATCGCGGCGATGTCGAACCAGGCGACTGGGTCGAAGTCGAAATCGATTCGGCGACCAGCCAGACACTCGTCGGTCACCTGATTCGGATTATCAAGAAAGGCCGCGCCCCCTACGTCGAAAATCAAATCGATGTCGGCATCAGCCTCGGCCCGACGGATAATTGAGGTTCTGTTTTTTGGACGGGGGGAAGTCTCCCCCCGCGCGTCTATTGGCGCGGTGTATCGAGCGCGAGCGAGATAGACGCGCCCGCAGGGCGTATGGAGCGCAAGCGACATAGCCCGCGCCAATACGCCGCTCCCCTCTCAGTCCCAACCATTCGTCGTCCTATGTTTACCGTTTGTTCTTAGTGCTATGGAAAAAACACAGATCTGGACCATTCGAAAAATGATCGACTGGTCGAAAAAGTATTTTGAAACCAATCAAATCGAGACGCCCCAGCTCGAAGCGCAAATTCTGCTCGGGCACGTGCTGCACATGAACAAGATGCAGCTGTTGCTCAACGCCGACCGCCCGTTGAATGCCGATGAACTTGCCGAATACAAAAAGCTCATCATCCGTCGCGCAAAGAATCGCGAACCGACTGCCTATCTGCTCGGCGAAAGAGATTTCTGGACTTTGAACCTTAAAGTTACGCCGGATGTCCTGATTCCGCGTCCGGACACGGAATGCCTCGTCGAAAAGGCGATCGACTTTGCGCAGTTTCGGCTTTTGAACAAACGCCCGTCGTGGATGGCCGATTCCAGGCGCATGACTTACGAGGCGTTTGACGAGCGCAAAGCGTATTATGCCGAGATCGAAGCCTCGGATGCGTTGGAACAAAAGACGACGGAATGGCTCGAAAAGTCTGTCGAACGGCTCAAAGACCTTTCCGAAGAAGAAAGATTGCAGCAATATCACGACGAAGTTCTGGCACAGCCTTCGGAAACCGCGAAAAACGAAGAGGCGTCGGGGGCTTCGACACGATTTCGCATTGTCGATGTTGGCACGGGGAGCGGCGCGATTATCCTTGCGATTGCCTCTGAACTCGACAAGGCAAAGATCGAGCTGACGGCCATCGATATTTCGCAGGAAGCCCTGGCTGTGGCCATTGAAAACGCCGAAAAGAACGGCATGAAGGACGACATTTCGTTTATTCAGGGCGATCTTCTGGATGGATTTGACGGCGAAGCCGATCTCATCGTGTCCAATCCTCCGTACATTTCGACCGCAGAAATGGCGGAACTCGCGCCGGAAGTCAAACGCGAGCCCGTACTGGCCCTTGAGGCCGGTTCTGAAGGCCTCGACATCTATCGCCGGCTCGTTCCCCAGGCCGCATCAAAACTTGCGATGGGCGGCGCACTCATCGTCGAGATCGGCTATGCCCAATCCGCCGCCGTCGAAGACATTTTCAGGCAAAATGGCCTGACTCAGGTTCAGACATTCAAGGATTATGGCAAGCAGCCCCGCGTCGTTTTTGGCGTGAAAGAATAAGAGGCGTGCGTATTGCACACCTCTCTATGGTTAATGGCATTTATTGGGATTGACACCGCCTTTATATGCATAATCGCCTTTGGGAAGGCTGATGAGCATAAAGGGATAACCGATATCTGCTGTGTATCCAATATCTGGCGAGTTGCACCATGTGACATTAAATTCAACCGTGTTGTTGCAAACGCTGGCAACTTCGATACCGAAACCGCCACTGGGCTGTGAACCGCCTTCCAAAGCGACGATCATATTTGTATTAAAATCGAAATCTTTATATTTTTCGAGATAACCGTCGAAAGAATAGTGTGTTGAATTGTCCGCGCCGTCGAAATATTCGCCTAAAAGGCGCGTTCGGAGCGTATCGAGATATTCTGCGAATGAAGTCAAATCGTGAATAGGATGAGCGGTCTGTGTATTCCAATTTGCGTCTCCAGAACCTCCGAGATTTGTTCTTTCGAGCATGGTATAGGAGACTGGGTTGTCACAAGAGCCGGTTGTGGATTCTTTAAGTTCCTGAATATCGACGTTCTGTTCTGGCACGGAGCCGGGGAGAGGACCATCCTCGTTGCAGGCAAGACCTTTGGTGCCGATGGTCACATCAGGAGTGATCTTGGGAATGCGAATCATCATGATGGGATATGCCATATCAGCCGTCATGGCGTGGCCTTCACACCAGGTTGAATCCACTTCGAGCTGGTTGTTGCAAGCCTTCATGACCTTGAGTTGGACGGAACCGCTTCCACTTTCAGTCTGAATCGTGAGAAGATTATATTTGCCAAAATCGATATTGTCTGCAATCGATTTATATTTTGAAGCCCAACCATCGAAATCTATATTAATCTGTCCATTTTTCGTATAGTAGGGTTTCTGGCTGTCGACGTATTCATGATAAGAGACCGCATTATCGAATATATGATATTCACCTTTATAATTGTTTTCTTTTCCGATGGACAGATTGTCATTGCGGAGAATGACATAATCGAGAGGATTGTCACAAGCTTGTGCGGGAGTGCTATCGACAACGCCGCGCAATTCGAGTATATGTAATTTATATTTATTTTTCTTGATAAACTCATCGTAATCGCAGGCATTGAGATTGAACATAAAGGAATAGCCACCGGATTTATAATCCTGAACGACGGCATCGCTGAGAAGTCCCGGGTTGTCGGCGACGAATGCGTCCATCGCCTCGGCTCTGGATTCCTGCTTTTTCTGGTAAAACTCCTTATTTAGGGCACTGTCCGGATTGCCCGATTCTGGAATCAGGATATTGGGATAGTCATCGCGCAAATCAGCGTTCAGAGCGAGTATTTTGTTTTCACAGCCTGTCTTCACGGCAGTTTCGATTCGGGCGTCGATCATAGGGAATTCGACGAGTTCATTGACGACATCGGCTGGAACCTGGAGCCCGGTCGTTTCATAAATACCGGTACAGGTTTCATCCCCGGAATCCGTGTATTCACACGTCACTTTGACGGAGCCGGTATTGGGAAGATTGAATGTCCGTTCAATTTTAGTCAAGGCATTCGATGCCGAGCGGGTATCGTCTTCTTTATTGGAATCACTTCCGCAACTGGTGAACATCAATGCGGCGATGAATAATACTATAAATCTTTTAACCATATCCACACCTCCATAAAAAAGAAGTCCAATTGGTTAGAATAACCAATTGGACTTCATATATCAAAAAAAAAAAAAATCAATCTCTCTTTGACTAAAAAAATCGTAACTATGAGGCAGGGGGCTTGCCCCGCATCGTTGCCCCCGCAACGCACCCTATCTTAATTAGGGCACCGACACGCCTACACCGTAAATCTCGCCCGTGCCATTACCGTCGCCATCGTCATAATAAACAGTCACGGCATAGTTAGCGTCTGGCATACACCCAATGGCCGGCTGTGAGGCAATGCTCCCGGAATAGTCGTCTCCAAATTTCAGTTGGTCGTAGTTTCCGCCATTTGTGCGCGTCTCTGAACTGCCAGATACCGCTGTTCCTTTGAGAGATCTACGCATAATGTTTTTGGTTGTGTCGTTATGCCAGACCACTGTTGCGTTGCCGGAATTATTCATGCACACCGTCGGGAATTTCAATATGGCGCTGGTATCAAGCGAAAGCACATAGTCATCGTTGGACGTATCATCATCGTTGCCATTGGCGTTAAACGTTCGCGCCATAATGCGGTACTTTTTGCTCGCAACGTCTTGCCAGGCTACGATATATCGGGAACCATCCCGCTTACCGTCAATGCTGGGCGAGTTCTGATTGCCGGTATCTACGGAATTGACTGCTTTCACCTTCGTACGGTTTCCGCCTGAGGCATCCAAAAGACGCATCCGAACCTGCGTTGCGCCATTGCCATCGGAATCATCTTCCCAAACGACCACCGTACGATGGCTGTCGTCCATAAAGACGTCACTCTTTACCTGTGTTCCGCCCTGCGAATCCGTCAAAGCACGCTCAGCAAAGAGTTCGGAACCGTTTGCCTTAAAGCCTCTCACTTTAACCTGTTCTTTGCCAGCCCCCAGTGAAGCGTCGGTCCAGGAGACAGCAAAATGACCATCAGATGCCATACTGATGCGCGGTTCGTATTGATCGCCGGTACTGACCGTATTGACGGCCCGGTCGGAGAAGAGTTGTGAGCCATCTGCCTTAAAGCCATGCATCCGCACTTCCGTGCTACCGTTATTGTCTTTGTCGTCCGTATAGACAACGACGAAATTGCCATTCCCGTCCATTGCGACATCTGGTTCAGCCTGATGCCCAGCCGTCTCGGCGTTGACAACAATTTCCTTCAAATTGCCATTACTGCACCCTTCTGCATGAAACACGCGCGCGTAAATATCGTGACTGTTCGTAGAATAGCCTCTCCAATTATTGTTTTTCAGCTTGGAATTACCCTTCCACGTACCATCCGCATCGCTTGAATCATCTTCCCAAACCGCAACGAAGTGACCATCTGAATGCGCTGCAACGCTTGGAAGCACTTGGTTTCCACTACTTTTATAATTGATATCGCGATGCGTGAAGGCTTTGTAACCTTTGTCATTATAGACATTTTTCTGAGCCTTCGAAAAATCGAAATCGGTAATCGTAAAATTGTGATCCTTAGTATTTGTAGGTGACTTATGATACCATTGTCTATCACGATCTGACAGATCTTTGTTCGGTCCATCCTTAGATGTATCAAAGAGCGTAGAACAGAACAACTGATCTGTTCCTTTTTTAGAGAATGTACTTTTGCTCCCGGATAATACAGAAACGATCTCTGATTTGACCGTGCCATTTTTGGGATCCATCGTCAGGATTCTCAACCAACCGTTGCCGGAATTTGTTGTACCACGGCAATGCGCGTTACACTCGGCCAGTGTATCCTTATTACACGGCTTTTCGTACTGGTAATCGGTAAGGATTTCCAATACCGTGTTTTTGTTGTTCGTCTCTGTTGACAGATAATGCTCCGTGTCGCCAACATGGCCACTCAATGCCATAATAATATTGGAATGGCGTCGCGTTAACCCATTCCATAACTGCGAGCCCGATGCGCCATGCGGCACGAATTCAGGACCCGGGGCACCAGTTCGATTTTTTTTAGGTTTATTATTAGAATCCTTTGTTTCATGTGTGAGGTTTGCATGCGTTACGAGAATAACCTTCTTATTGAGATTATCGCTATCTTTAAGGAGGTTGTTGGCCCAGCACATGACTTGCTGCCTTGGTGCATACTCAAGGCTCAAAACCATATATTCCTGACCGCCTGCTGTGAATGTAAAGTAGTTATTGGATTCATTGCCGCCGTCTGCGCTATAAATGCCGCCATAACCAGGAAGTGTCTCAAGATACGATTTGCCAAAATATTTGGAGAATTTTGTATTGCCACGCGAACCCGCACCGGTAACCGTGAAGCCGTCACCCGAGGCTGTTCCCTTTCTATAATCGTGATTACCTGTTGTGATAGTAAAGGGAATCTCTTTTTCCTTCAAAATATTCTGAGCATTCTGTGCAATCTTCCACTGGCTGGCAACGTTGTAATCCGTAATGTCACCCATGTGAATGACCATCTTCAGATTTGGGAGTTTGCCTTTGCTTCCCTTTTCCTTTTCCTTAACAATCCAGTTCATTTGTTGGTAATAGATATTATTTTTATCGTCATCCCCGCGCGTGTAATATTGTGGATCAGGTATAATCACGAGCTGGAATGGCGTGCAATCTTTGCTGCAACTATCGACACAAGCTCCATCCTTGCACGATTTTCCCACGCCGCATTCCGTCTGATTCGTCCAAACCGTACATCCGGTTGAGGTATTCTTTGTACATTTCTGAGGTACGCCCGTCGTTGTACACTGCAAGGCATTCAACGTGCAGGCATTTGTACACGTCGCCTTGCATGTAACGGTAGAATCATCGCAAACCTGATTACCGGAACAAGCCGTCGTCTTCCAACCATAGGCCCCATCAATCAGCGTGCAGTTTTCAATGCCCTTATTGTCGCTCGTACAATGCTTATCACCGGCATCACAGATGTTGACAACAGGCGTTTCACATTTCGCCGTGTCAACATCTTTCACACATGAAGTCTTTCCCGTACAAGTCTCACCCTGTTTCCAAACATAACACCCTGTCGAAGCGTTTTTAACACAAATAAGCGTCCCCGTTGCATCGTCATTACACGTAGACTCGCCATCACCGCATTCATCCGAGCAGGTTGCCACGGCGCATTGCCCCGTTTCTTCATCGCAGCCAAGCGTCACATTGCACTCTTCAAAATTTCCCCATTCCAAACATGAATCTTCGTCGAACTGTCCGCACGTTCGCGTACCTCCACCATAACAGGCGACACGTCCTTCTGGATTGCATTCATCCACGCACCCCTCAACACACGCATTCTCGCTTTCGTCACAGCGCTTGCCCACCTCACAGGTCACGCCATCATCCCACTTGAGACAGCCGTCTTCCTCTTCATCTTGAGTGCATGTGTAGAGCAAATGGTTTTCACATTTCGTAGTTCCAATTTTATCACACTGATTGGAGCAGCTTTGCGGCACGCATGCGTCCCCCTGACATACTTCATTTGCGTCACAGCTTTCGGGTTTGCCCCAGACCTGGCAACCGTTTGCGTCTTCCTCACACCGAACGAGGAAGCCATCTTCACACTTTGTCTCCATGATTCCACACGCATTTTCGCACGAAACCAATTCAACCGGTTCTTCCGTGCTACCCTTAGACACACATGCGCTGGAATCCGCGTTGCAAACATTGCCAGTGCCACATTCCCTGACAGGCCCCCAAACGAGGCAGTTTTCGGAGTTCAAACCACAGATACGGTACTGCGAATCCGTTTCACACGCCCATTCGTTGAGCGTACACTCTTCGCCGCATTGTGGATTGACTGTGGGTTGCGTCGTTCCACTGCCATCATCGCTGCCTGGATCTCTCACAACACGATCATCCTCACAGGCTGCCATCAACATCGCCACACACGCACAGAAACAAAGATATTTATGTAACTTCACTGCAGTTTCCTCCAATTTCTGACGAAAAAACAATCTCTTCCCCGATTGACTTATCATACAACACTCGATGAAATCCCAAAAGGATTAGTTTTTCCCGACTGTTAAGGAAGCAATCTAAGTCATTTCGGAGACTTTCCAAAAAAAAATATTTACATCATTCCACAAGTCTTCCCAAGTGGGCTGTGTTCCCAAAATTATTACCAAAAATTGAAAACAGTCAGGATAAATCCGAAACTATATGAGAAGTAGTTTGCAGCCAGCGAGAAGGAGAATGGGCGTTTGAGATCGGGCATGTATTTTTTATAAAAAAGCCCCTCAACGATGACGACGACGGCTTCGATGGGCAATTCGTAGGCATATTGGGGCCACTGGAGATGGCTCATACACCACAAAATTAAGAACACGACGCATGGATTTGTAACAATCTGAACGAGAATGACGAGAAGGATATTTTTCTTGCCGCGAATGCCGAAAAAGAGCGCGAAACTCAATTCCAGCAAGATAGTCAGGCCGAGACAGATTGAAAAAGTTTTTATGAGATATAAAGTCATAAATTATTTGTCACTTTGGACGGACGTCTCACGCGGAACAGCGTGGAGACCAAGCAACAACAGGGCGATTGAGAGAATCGTTGCCATGGTAAAGCCCCATCCCATGGGCAGAATGGGCGGAAACAGAACGGTAATGGCAAATCCGAGGAAAAGCGCACAAGTCAAGGTGCCAAATGCGAATCCACGCGCCTGATTGAATATGCGGGCAAGTGCCCATAGGGTCATTGGCATCGTCATATTAAAACATAATACCGATAACACACCGCACACAGGGCTTGCGGGGAAAAGATATAATATTGCAGCAATGCCAAGCGTCACACAGGCCGTGATGCGCATACCGAATTTATCGGACAAAATGCCGCCGAGTGCCTTGCCGCCGACAAGAGCGAGGATCAGCGCAATGGCCCAATATCCTTGGGATTTCCAGTCAAAACTCAGTGTCAGACCGACATAAGAGCGCAGGGTAACGACGACAAACAGCGATGCGATGGCGCACGCCGTCAATAATTTGCAAGTCGCAGAAGAAATTTTAAACGACAATGGGACATTGTCGCTATTCATAGAGCGGCATGACAAATGTTGGAAAAGATATATTCCGACGGCGCACAAAACCATTAAGGCAATGGGAATTGCCATGACATGACCGTCAGTTTGTCCGTATCCGACGCCAATGAACAGGCCGAGGGCACCGGGTGAAACATAGATGCCGAGAGGGCCGCTTTTTTTACCGCTGACATTGAGTACATCGATGCCGCCCCCCATGTGGAACATGGCATTGCCGATTCCGGCAATAATCGCCGCTGGAATGGCGGCATCTATCCCAAACCCGCCGACGTCCACACCTGCCAGAACGAAGACGCAGCCGCCTGAAGCCACGAGAGCATTTTTATTCAATCTATCGGCGAGTATGCCGATCGGCATTTGCCCGGCAAACGCAAAGAAATTGTATAAAACGACAGCCAATAGCGAATCCGGCGCATGCCATAAACGACTCGTCACGAGGCACCCGCAGGCCAGATCCACGCAGAAATGAGAAAATGAATAGACGGCAAGCCTTCCGGGAAAAAATCTTTCTGTTGAATTAGCCATAACGAGTGTTCTCAAAGATTGCGGTGACACGGATTCGCGACAAAACTCTCTTCAAAAATGATTATGATTTATCATTATTAGTGACATTCTTCTTATCACTTCTATTATAGAAAGTAATGAGTAATGTCGTCACGGCAGCCAGGGCTGCTACGAGAATTGCGAGCAAACTCCAAGCTTTGGGGCGTTTGACAGAGATCGAGGATGTGTAGTAATCGCACGTCGTTTCTTTACTACAAAACCTTGAAATTTCTTGTAATGTTTCATCATTTATGTGCAATGATTCAACATCTATGGCAGTTATATCCTCAATAATATACTCTTTACCCTGGAGGCAATCTATACCGCATTTGGATGTCAAAGCGTTATTATGACATATTTGTTCGCATTGCGCTCGATCTGTTTCATTCGGAATGTCCTGACAATTAAAATCCTGCGGCTTAAA
>JAZODZ010000380.1:0-3300 GCA_045597285.1 Myxococcota bacterium | reverse complement strand
CGTATGCGCCGCAGGCGCATAGGCGAGTAGGCACGTGTCGTGACACGTGCCTGCAGGGCGTATCGGCCGCAGGCCGATAGCCGTGCCCCCAAAAACACGAATCAACGAATGGTTGAACCGAGTTTTTCGTTCAGTGCGTCGACGATGGTCTGGTGGGCCTTCGCGACCTCGTCATCCGAAAGCGGGCGGCCTTTTTCGGCATCGGCGGCATCGGGATGGCGATAGCGGAACGTCATGGAAACGCTCTGGAATCCGGGCAGAATCTGTTTGCCACGATAGACGTCGAAGAGCTGCCACGATTCGAGTTCCGCGGTACGGGCGGCTTCGATGACTTCGGCGATTTCGCGGCACGAGACGGATGTTTTGACCGTGATCGACAGGTCGCGCTGCGAGAAATGGAAGCGCGGAATCGGCGTCATGGACATCAGGCCGGGGCGTCTCGTGAGCACGCTTTCGAGATCGATTTCGGCGACGAAAACGCGGTCGTCGAGCTTGTAATTCTTCATCACGAGCGGATGGAGTTCGCCGAAATGGCCGATGACTTCGCCATTGAGCCTGACAGCGGCCTGCACGCCGTCATGGAGCCAGGGAACGAGCTCGGCATTCTGATCGAATTCGACCGGCGTTTCGAGGGCTTTGAAGGCGGATTCGACGGCACCTTTGAGATCATAGACATCCCAGGTGCGGGCCTGTCCGTACCAGGGCTTGGCCGATTCGCCCCAATAGAGGATGCAGAGACGGCGCGATTCATCAAGGCAGGTGACGCCGTTGTCTTTTGTGGATGGATAAAAGACTTCGCCGACTTCGAAGAATGTGCAGGATTTCTGCTGGTTTGATGCGTTTTTGACGAGTGCCGCAAGCATTGAGGGAACGAGTGTCGTGCGCATCGCGCTGTGTTCGACGCTCATGGGATTGGCGATTTTCATGAAGTTGTATTCGCGTGCGCCGGCCGCGAAGTTCATGCGCTGCGGATCGGCGGGATCCATGAACGTGTAGTGCATGCATTCGTCGAGCCCCATGTTGATGAGGGCTTCGCGGAGCGTGTGCATCCGTGCGCGTTCGCCGCGATCATAGAGCGTCGGCACGACCGGATAAATCGTCGGGTTCATGGATTTCGCGTAGGGCGTGTGCGGGCATTTCATCGAGACATCGGGGAGGCTTGCCGGGAAATTGTCAAAGCCGTAGCCGCGGCAGACTTCTTCGATGATGTCGATTTCGCGCGTGATATCGGAACGCCATGTCGGGGCTTTGACTTCGATATTTTCGCAGTCCCAGTTGTCGGCGACAAAGCCGATGGGCGTGAGGAGCTTTTCGAGATCACGGCCGGTGAATTCGACGCCGAGGATTGCTTTGACGCGGGCTGGACGAAGGACGATCGAAAGCGGCTTGTTGACGGCGACATATCTGTCATCGATGGCCGTGAGCGTGCAATCTGTCGTCTGCTGGAGCAGCCAAACGGCGCGTTTGGCGGCACGCATGACGCCTTCGGCGTCGACAAATCGTTCAAACCGGTGGCTGCTTTCGCTGTGCAGGCCGAGGCGTTTGCTCGTTTTGCGGACGCGTGTCGGATGGAATGATGCGATTTCGAAGATGATGTTTTTCGTGTTCTCATCGACTTCGGTATCGGCACCGCCCATGACACCGGCGATAGCAACGGGTTTTGTACCGTCGGTAATGACGACATCGGTGTCGTTCAGGTCATAGGTCTCGTGGTTGATGGCAAAGAGCTTTTCTCCGGCTTTGGCGCGGCGAACGGCGATTTTTCGGGCCGCCATTTTGTCGGCATCGAATGCGTGCATCGGATGACCGAATTCGAAGCAGATGAAGTTGGTGATATCGACGACGTTGTTAATCGAACGCGCACCACAGGCCTCGACGGCACGGCGCAGCCAGGCGGGGCTTTTGCCGACTTTGACGCCGTCGATTTGAATGCCGAGGTAACGCGGGCAGTCTTCGGCGTTTTCAATCGATACGAAATCGCCTTTTGCGACGCCGTCGAGATCGGCAAGTTTGACGGCTTTGAGCGGCGCATGAAGGGCCGCAGCGAGTTCGCGTGCGACGCCATAATGGGAAAGGCAGTCGCCGCGATCGGGCGTCAGACCGACTTCGAAGATATCGGTGTGATATGCCGCGACGGATTCGGGAATGCCGATATCGAGGACATCTGCCACGGGGGCACCAATTTTCGACGAAGGAGCGAGACGCATCAGCGTCTCGTTGTCGTTGCCAAGCCCCAGCTCGACCTCGCTGCAAAGCATACCGAACGAAACTTCGCCACGGAGCTTGGATTTTTTAATCGTAAAGTCTTTCATGTGAGCGCCGATGGGCGCGAACGGAACGACCCAGCCTTCTTCAATGCCGGGAGCGCCGCAGACGACGCGGACGAGTTCGGATTCGCCGCAGTCGGCATCGACGAGATGGAGGTGATCCGAATTGGGATGTTCCTGAATTTTAATGAGTTTTGCAACTTTGATGTCGCCGATACACGTCGAATCGGGCGTGTGTCCTTCGACTTCGAGACCACGGGCTGTAATCTTTGCGGCCGCCTCTGCGGCAGTCAAATCGCCCGTCTCGACCATATTCTGAAGCCATTTCCAGCTGATAAGCATTTGTATTTCCCTTTGTAGCGTTTAAGCGCACCTTTTGGGGGCGACGATGTGCTAAATCCTAAATCCTAAATCCTAAATCCTAAATCCTAAATCCTAAATCCTAAATCCTAAATCCTAAATCCTAAACTCTGAACTGTCCGAGGAAGCGCTGATCGCTTTCGAAGAGGAGGCGAATATCGGTAATGCCGTGGAGGAGCATGGCGACGCGTTCGACGCCGACGCCGAAGGCCCATCCAGACCAGATTTCGGGATCGATATTTCCGGAACGAAGGACGTTCGGATCGATCATGCCGGCACCGAGGATTTCAATCCAACCGCAGCCTTTGCACATACGGCATCCTTTCTGGCCGCAGAAAATACAGGCGATATCGACTTCAACGCTCGGTTCCGTGAACGGGAAAAAGCTCGGACGCAGACGGATCTTTGTATCCTTGCCAAAGAGCGACTGGGCAAAGAGCTGAAGGATTCCGCGGAGATGGGTCAGGTTCAGGCCCTTTTCGATGTGGAGGCCTTCGACCTGGTGGAAAACGGGGGAATGCGTGACGTCATCGTCGCGGCGATAGACGGTGCCGGGGGCGATGATGCGAATCGGCGGCTCGTAGCAGAGCATGGTGCGAACCTGAACAGGACTCGTATGCGTGCGAAGCAGGGAGCCGTTTTCGAGCATCAGCGTGTCCTGCATGTCGCGGGC
>JAZODZ010000379.1:0-8449 GCA_045597285.1 Myxococcota bacterium | reverse complement strand
CGTATCAATGACCCGCATCGGTGGCTGTTTTATGCAAAACACTGCCTCGAAACAGACCAGATCGCCGAGGCTGTTTCTGCGTATGAAATGGCTTCAAAACTCCTTCCGGAAGACGAAACCATTACCGAGCGCATTCACATGATTCAGTCCTTGAATAATCACGATACCGGTTCCGTCGATACGGCCGATCCCTTTGAGACGCCTTATATTATTCGCGATATTCCTGCGAATCGCGATCCCAATGCAGTCAGCCTCGTTTCTCTCCTCGACAATCGAATCGTCCGCATTCTGCCCGATGGACATTCATCGACATTCTATCAAATTGCTTTTGAAATTCTTGACGAGCACGGGCTTAAATCTATCAAGGCCATGCCTATCAATTATTCGCCCAATGACGAAAAGATAGAAATTATATCTGTGACGACGACGAAAAAAGATGGTTCTGTTCGCCACTTATATAAAACTTCTGAATATAATATGTCCGATGAATCCATTAAGATGTATTATGATATGCGCCAGATTGTGATTGAAATTCAGGATCTGGCTGTGGGTGATCGCGTCGAATATCAATTTAAACGCACGCAGATCGAGCGCGATGTGAACAGCGTTTCATTTTTCAGCGATTTGTATTCTCTGCAGACGCAGTTTAATCGGCAGTGGTCGCGGTACACCGTTATTTCGCCCGAATCGATGAAAGTGCGCATGCTTCGGCATACGCCTTCGGGTGATCCAAAGGCGATCGGAACAGTCAAAACCGAAAATGGCGTTCGCATTACGAGCTATGAAGAGAAAGATATGCCGCGCTTCCTGGCGGAAGACGGACAGCCTGGCCCGACCGAACTCATGCCTGTCGTCATCGTTTCCACTTTCGAGAGCTGGCAGGCGCTCGCCAAATGGTTCATCGATATGGCTCTGCCACAATGGAAAGCCGATGATGCCATTCGCGCCAAAGTACACGAACTGACCGACGGCGTGACGGATAACTTTGAAAAATTGAAGAGAATTCATAGCTTTGTCGTCAAATCGACTCGATATGTCGCGCTCGAGTTCGGCATTCATGGACACAAACCGTATCCGGCGGCACAAGTCTTTGAACGCCGGTTCGGTGACTGCAAGGATAAAGCGAGCCTGATGAAAGTCATGCTCAAGGAAACCGGCATTGATTCGAGGTTTGTTTTGGCGAGAACGCGGCCCAATGGCGATATCACGATGGAATTGCCTTCGCCATTCCTGTTTGATCACGCCATTCTATATGTGCCGGAATTTAATCTCTATCTCGATGGTACTGCTGAATTTAGTGGAACAAGTGAGTTGCCGGCCATGGATCAGGATGCCTGGACACTCATCATCGACGATGAGGCCGGATATAAACTTCAGAAAGCTCCTGTCATTCCCGCGAAAGACAATATGACTAAAAAGTCGTTTGTTTTCGACCTGACGAGCGGTGATCGCGTTCCGTATTCCATGGATGCCACGATCAAGGGATTCCAGGCTCCCGCCTATCGCGAACGATATCAAATCGAAAACCTGCGACGCGAAAAACTTCAGGCCGAAATGACGAAAAGTGTTCCCGGAACTGAAATCGATAATTTTGAATTCGAGGGGATTACGGACCTGGAACACGATATCGTTCTGAGTCTCAAGGCATCCACTTCATTTACCGATGTCGCCAAGAAAGACGGCAATACGTGGTTGGTCACGCCCATGCTTCGCGAAAGCCATCTCGTTCAGAATTTTGCATCCGCGTCGAATCGAAGGACGCCCATTATGCAGGCTGCGGCAAATTCTCAGGAATTTACTTATACGATCGTGCTTCCCGAAAATGCGCAAGTGACACTGCCGCCGCCTGTTTCAGAAAAAGCAAGTTTTGGCGAGTATTCTGTAGAGGCGGTAAAGGAAGGCAATCGAATCACGACGCGCATCACCATGACAATCGACAGAATCCGCATCATGCCCGACGAATTTACTTCGTTGATAGATTTCATGCAGCGCTTTGACCGCCGCATGAACACGCCTTATCAAATCACTTTTGAATAACAGTAGGGCATTGAATATGATTCACTTTTCACATGATTCAGGTCATAAAAATATGAAAAAAAGCATCATTTATATCACGCTCATGATTGCGGCTCTGACATTTGGCTGCGCTACGACGAAGTCAGACAACACTGGGAGCTGGAGTGCCTGGCCGCTTCAAACCGAGCTGAATCCGAATTTACAGACGATTGTCGACAATATATCGAGCGGCAAACTCCAGGAAGCTGAAAATATGCTGACTCCGGATATTTGTTCCGCCGAGCCGACTGCCGCCTTTTTGAAGGCCGAAATCGAGGCTCTTCGGGCGAATATCCCCCAGGCCATCAAGCACTATGCGCAGTTTGTCATGGCGAATCCTGACAGCTCGCTCTCGACGGTCGCCATTACGCGCATGAACCATTTGAGCAGTTCGACAAATGAACCGCTCGATTGGGAGCTGATTTCTTCACTTCGAACATCCGATCCATACGCCGCCACCCAGCTCATTGCCTTGCAGAATAAAGCCATGAGAGGCGCTTATAATGCCCCTGATTTGCAACATCCTACGGCATTGCCGCTCGTCAAATGGCATTGGATGGGGCCGTTTGTTTCGCATGTTTATACAGGTATGGATGAATTGCTGCCGTTTGATAACGATCCCATTCTTGCAAGTTCGTATGAACTGAATGGAAAGCGGTTTGAACAGTATCAGTATCCGCCGGAAAATACGACGGCAATGGCCGCAACGATACAGGGGGTATATGTTGCCGAAACGCAGATTCATAACGATGCGGAACGCACCGTTCAGCTTTCGGTTCAAGGTGCGCAATTCTATAGTATTACTGTCGATGGCATTCAGGTTTTGTCGCGCACGCCTTCCGAGTTCGGAAAGGAAAATCTCATTTCATCCCGTTTTCAGCTTGGTGCCGGTGATCACGTGATCCGCCTTCGCCTCGGCCTCTCACCCGTTTCTGGTTCCGTTCGCCAAATCTCGCTATGGCTTTCCGGAGTCGGAACCGAAAAAGAATCTGCGCAGCAGGCGCTTGCCGGGCTTTCTGAACTCGATGATATTTCTGGTGTCAATTCCGAGGAAAATCGCGTTAAAAATATCGAACGCATCGATATTACAAATGTGTTTGGGAAAGATGACAGCGTTCTACCAGGGGATGAGTTAAAATTGTGGCTGGCATCGATGGTCGCCGTTCCTGCCGGAAATACGGCACAGGCAAATCACCTGATGCAAATCACGAAAGGAAAAGACACGCCAGTTTCGAGGTTTTGGAGTACATTGTTATATCGCAAAGATTTAGATATCGATGCGTCAGTTCGTACTGAAAATTCACTCTATGAATTTCGCGAAATCAGCAAACTCGCACCACAGCTTGCGCTTTCCCATACCATCCTCATCCGTGAATATATTAAGCATGACCAGCCCAAAAAAGCGCTCGAAATATGGGAAAAATATAAAAATGAATTTCCGGATAATGCCGATACCGCAAAACTGATAAGCGATCTTTCCAAAAGCCTCGGCTGGACTGAACTGAGCCAGCAATATACACTCAAGGCCGCTGAGCTTGCGCCCTTGTCGTGCAAACTCAACGCATCCGCACTTTCCATTTTGCGACAGAGCAATCAATACATTGCATACGACACGTTATCCAGTGAGCTTCAGCAATGTCCTCAAATCATCGAACAGTATGCAGAACACGAAGGCAATGATCCTTCCGAAACCGTTGTGGATATTGACAATACATCAACTTCGCATAGCCGGACACGATGGACGGATGCAGTACTCGATCTCGCATCAAGGTATCCGGTTGAATCGTCGATTAAAGCTGAAGCCGCCAATCTGCTCGCCGAATCATCTCCGCAGCAAGCCACGGATATCATGCTCGATGCCATGAATGACAGCAATGTCGTATTCAATCCATTGCCCGGTGAATCGGCAATTCTCGAAATGATAGATCGCCTCCGTGCCAATGGCGATGAGGAAAATGCCGACAGGATTCTTAACAGGGCACTCGAAAAATATCCCGTCATTCAGCCGTTCCAATATCTTAAACTGCAACAAACTTATACAAAACCGTTTGAAGATCTCAGGCTTGATGGCATCCAGATTATTAAGGATTACCTTGCGGCAAACCGAATAGATCCTGGAAGTTCCGTCATGATTCTCGATTATGCTGCGACTCGTATATATCCGGACGGCACGCGAATCGGCCTGACACATCAGATTTCAAGGGTGTTGAGCAAAGAGGGCAAAATTGAGGTCGGTGAAATATATCTTCCCAAAACGGCTGCTTTGTTAAAGGTTAGAACGATTAAGGATGGCACTTTTGAAATCGTCGAGCCCGAGTCGATCGACTTTAAGGATTCGATTACGGCTCCCAATCTCGATGTCGGCGATTTTGTCGAAATCGAGTATCTAACTTTCGATCCGAAGATGTCATCCGTATCCTCACGGGCTTTTACGGATATGTTTTTCTATGGTTCCGATCAGAGTCCGCTCGTTCGTTCCGAATTTGTCTATGAATATCCGAAAGATTGGGATATAGAAACGATTATTTATGATCCATATTATTTAATTCAGAAGACCTGTGAACCGCACGGCGATTATATCCGTTGTAGGGCCACACGCAAGGATATTACCGTGTATTTGCCTGAACCGCACATGGTTTCCATGATGGATAAGATTCCTAATCTGCAAATTACGCACTTGTACGATTGGGAGTTTGTGCGCAAAGGATTGAATGAGACGATTACGCGAAAGACGCGGCCGACTCAATATATAGAAGCCTTTTATGCCGGTATTGAACCAGAGGTGAATAAGGCGGATTCTGTACGCGAAAAAGCTCGTATTATTTATGATTACGTTCTCGATCATATCGACGAAAGCGAATCTGCGATAAGCACTGACAGTGAAACCGCGACGAGTACAGTTACTCGTAATACAGGTTCGCGTGTGCTCGTTCTGTATGCTTTATATAAACTAGCTGATATTCCGGCTTATTTTGCGTTGGTTAATACCACTCGCTCGCCTTTGAATAGCGCCATACAGCCTACGATATATGATAATTCTCACGTGACGATGCTCGTCGTCGATACCGAATCGGGGCCTGCTTATATTCAGCCCGATGAAGATTTCATGCCGTTTGATTATCTGCTTCCGGAATGTCAAAATCAACAGGCCATTCCCGTGGATTTGACGCGTGATATCTTCACGACGCGAATCTCGGAACCAGAATCCATGCAGTCTATCATTGATATCGAATATCAAATCGACGATGACGGTTCTGCATCGGCGAAATCGCAGGAAATTGTTAAGGCTACGCGTTCTGTGATTATGCGTAATTTCCTATTTGCGCTCAAAAATGACAAGGAGCGTACCGAACAAATCATTCAAAGTAATCTGGCCAACAGTTATGGCCGGATCAACTTGACGGAGCTCTCTTATGAACGACTCGAAGAAAGAAATGAGCCGCTTGTTCTCAATTATTCATTTGATATTGCGAGCTTTGCCGACATTTCTGATTCGAAATTAAACATCATGACGCGCATTTTTGCGTATAATCTCGTCAATCAGCTTGCGCCTCTGCCGGCGTCTGAGCGGCATTATGCAGAATATGTCGACACCGATATGCAATCTAAGCGAAAACTTAAATTTAATGCGCCTGCCGGGTTTGTATGGAAAACCGATACCTTGCACGACGTCGATATGAATACAAAATATGGTCGCTATACGCGACAGACACATCTGGACGGCAATGTCCTCATCCTCGAAGAGGCTATCAGTGTCAAGCCGCAGCGCGTTCCACTCGCCGAGTATGGTGCATTCAGAGAATTCTGCCTCGCCGTTGACGAAGCGCAGAGAATCGTTATTTCTGCTGTCAAATAATGTGTTTTGGGGATGCCGCCTTGCGCATTGGCGCTACGGCGGCTTCGCATTGCTATTGGCAATGAGCATTTAATCCTCAGTTTCTTGTTGCTATTTGTGCCACGCAAACGATTACTATTAATATTGCCAATACGCAATGCGACCTTTCGGTTTTGGTTGCAAGGAGTACATGACATGAAATTTAAATATGCCGCATTGTTATCAGCTCTTTCTGTTTTGTGCTTCGCGTGCGATGATTATGTTTATTACGATGTTTGTGCCGACGGTGATTGGATTTGTAATAAGAACGACGTATATCAATGCGCTTACGATGCCAATAAGGGGGCATTGCAGTGGGTCAAATCTGACCTGAAATGCGATTTGAGTATGCTTTGCCCTGCGGAATGCAACGGAAATTGTAATCAAGATGGTACCTGTAAACAGGAATGCAACGATAAATGTCCCGACAAGTGTAATCCCGATGGAACATGCCAGTGCCCCGAAAATTGCTCGCTTGGCTGCAATTCCGATGGTACATGTCAAGATGTTCCATGTTCGAAAACATGCCAGACAAGCTGCGATACAGCTGGGAAATGTCAGTGCAAAGAGGAATGTGCAGACGATTGTAATCCAGATGGTTCATGTAAAGTCGCCAGCAAATGTGAAGATACGTGTACCGGCGAATGTGACGAAGATGGCAACTGTATTACAAAACCAACCTGTCCGTCAGATTGTCCAGATCATTGTGATACGGATGGCAATTGTCTTTCGAGTTGTCCAGAAGAATGTCCCAATAATTGCGATAGCAATGGCAAATGTCCCTCGAATTGTCCCGCAGAGTGTCCCGATCATTGTGATGAGTCGCAACAATGTTTGCCAAACGAATATGATATTAATGTGATTCCTGGGGAACTTTTCATGAATCAGAGTGAAACATCCAGATTTGCTGTTGTTTTTATGAAGAATGGCAAAACTCAAACAGGAATTCCTTTTACAGTCACTTCATCCGACTTGAAATGTGTCGGTATTACAAATGCTCCTAATAGTTCCGAAGATACTACTTGGATTACAATTACGAGTAAAAAAACAAATTGTCAGACAACACTTCATGTTATATCAGAAGATACAAATTATAAAGAAAAATTACTCAATTTATCAGTAAAAGTAATTAATGATAACAATAAAAATTATATGAAGGATGATTATGAGTTCATAGAAAAGAATGTGCCTTGCACTTCTCATGCAGAATGCGATTCTTTTCCAGGAGCTAATGATGGATTTTGTGATAGTTTTATAGGGCATAAGTGTTCTGTTCGCTGCACCAGTGATTTTCAATGTTTACGTCAGGTCTCTGCAGGTGGTGTAAAAAGTCAAATTGTATGTCGGCGTGATGGTCGTTGTGCGCCTGATACTTTTGATATGGAGTGGAATGTGACTACGAGGACGATTACTATTCCTATGAAATACGCTACGAATGTGGATGGCATCCATAAAAAAGGTGATCCGATCGCCACAAATTGCAATTTTACAATAGATTGGGGGGATAAATCAGCTCCTGAAACATATTCCTCTTGTCCGGATACGCTTTCACACGGTTATTCACAGGATGGGACATATCATGTTAAAATTACGGGCATATTTGATGGGTTTGCGATGAGCGATGGTTCGTTCACTTCTGGTGATAAGAATGCTGAACAGCTACAACGCGTGCTTACTTTTGGGCCGGTTGGCCTTGCACCTCAGTTTGCTTTTGCAAACGCAAAAAATCTTGTGTCTTTGTCATCCATTGATATCCCTGATTCAACAACGCTCACCGGCCTTCGCGATGCATTTATGAATGTTAATAGTACGCTTTCAGTTTCCAAATGGGATACCTCCTTTGTTACCAATCTCGATAGCACATTTCTGAATTCAAAAAATATTAAGGGCTATTCGAACTGGGATACATCGAATGTTGTTAATATGCATGCGATCTTTAAAAATGCTACAATGGGAGATAGTGTTACAACATGGGATACATCAAAAGTATCTGATATGAGTGAGTTGTTTTATGGTGTCAAAAATAGTAGTGGGCAGTATAACATTACAGGGGTTGTGTCTGAATGGAATACATCCAGTGTTACGAATATGAGCTATTTGTTTGCAGGTGTTAAACTTTTTAATGACGATATATCAGGATGGGATACATCGAGTGTCACAAATATGAGTAATATGTTTAATGGCGCAAATAATTTCGCACCGGAACAATTAGCTTGGAATACAGGAAAAGTTTCAAATATGAGCGGCATGTTTTATGGCGCTACAAGGTTTAATGCCAATATTGCATCATGGGATACATCGAGTGTCACAAATATGAGTAATATGTTTAATGGTGCAAGTAATTTCGCACCGGAACAATTAGCTTGGAATACAGGAAAAGTTTCAAATATGAGCGGCATGTTTTATGGTGCTTCAAGGTTTAATGCCAATATTGAATCATGGGATACATCGAGTGTCACAAATATGAGTAATATGTTTAATGGTGCCAGCGACTATAACAGAGATATTTCAAACTGGAAC
>JAZODZ010000378.1:0-4233 GCA_045597285.1 Myxococcota bacterium | reverse complement strand
TGCCGCCTGGCAATATGAAGTGCTGGCGCATCCTGGATCATCGCAGTCGATATAACCGTTCAGATTATTGTCTCGCTTGTCACTGCACGTCGTCTCGTTATTTTCCTCTTCATCCTGGACCGTACAATAGGCAACGGCTTCGGCATCGCCATTACGGCTGCAAGAATAATCTGCACAATCGACATAACCATTGCCGTCGTTATCTACACCATCTGAACAGGTAGCCAAGGTGTTTTCATCGGTAACAACCTTGCCATAAGGATATTCGAGCGATGTGCAGTAATCGATAGCTTCCTGCGTGGCCGTAGAGTCTTTGCTTTTTCCGCCCTTGCAGGAATAATCCGCACAGTCCGTGTAGCCGTCGCAATCGTTGTCGATGCCGTCTGAACAAGCTTCTGGCGTGTTTTCATCGCCTGAAAATACACAGCACAAGCTCAGTGTCTTACATGAATTATCACGGCAATCCACATATCCATTGCCATCGTTGTCGATTCCGTCAGAGCAGGTTTCCGGCGTATTTTCTGCCAGTACCCAAACTTTTTCTACAGCCTGCAAATTTTCTATCGAGCCTGGACAAACGGTATCGCCCGGAAGCTGTTTCTGACATTCCGGAAGCAGGCAAAGGGTTTTGCAATTCGTCTGGAATGCTTCGTCATGCTGGATTTCATTATAATCCTTGTTGCAATCGCAGTTATTGCACACCGCTGGAAGCTCGACACAAAAGAACTCTGTCTCGCAATTATTCTGTGACTTGCAGACGCCAAGTTCCGCAACTGTACATGTATGTTTTTGACATCCTCGATCTTCACAATCTTTTTTGCCATCGGGATGGATATCTTTGTCGTTATCCAGACCATCGCGGCACAAACTCGGGGTGTTTTCACCCAAGACACCAAGAATCGCGTTATCAATCTGCGGAGTTTCTGAATCAAGACTGCATCCAATGAATGCACACGAACCAGCTAACGTGAAGATGGCGATACGGCAGGCTAAGGACTTTTTCACTTGTTTACCTCATTATCTGACGGGAATGCTTGTGCATATCCACAAAAACACATTCCTTTTTTAATTCATTCAACCACCCTGTGACAAGACAAATGTTGTTTGAAATCGATAAAAAGGCAACTGTTCAGCCGCGCGTATGCAATAGCGCGGCCCGCCGCAATAGGCGTGCCCCACAAAAGAATTACCGCGTCACCCTGGGAAGCGAAATGTTTGACCACGACACCTGCTTCTTGCGCTCGATGCGTTTGTCGCCCGGCGTCAGCTTCTCCTGATACAGACTCGTTCTGTCCTCATTTCCGACCGGCATCAGTTCCTGAATCTGGAGAATCTGGTTCGCAATTTCATCTAAAACCTCGACAATATCAAAGGTTTCGATGTGCGAGGTTGTCTGATAATCCAAAAACTCTTTTTCAATGCCCGAAATGTCCGAATGCCAGGTCTTGTTACGTAGCGAGGAGGTAAACAGCTCGATATCAGCCGGATTCGGCGAGTAAAATGCAACCAGCCCGTGCTCCTGCGTATTGAACACAGACAATATGCGGAGTGAATTCAGACTGTGAATCAGATGAAATATCAGGACTTCGAGCGCAATCCGTGTCCTCGGCTCAACCGGCCGCATAAAATAAATGCGAAGATTGCAGTCACCTTCGCGAATAAATTCCTGAACATCACGGCTGAAAGATTCAAAATCGAGGATAACGGCACCTTTTCGCTGCCAGGCGCGGAGAAGCTCTTTAGGCCACTGCGACCGTGTGTAGCTCTGGCTCGTCAGTTTGGCCGAAGACACACGCGCTGTCGGCATTTCTTTCGGAAGAAGCGTTCCTGCAAGGTTCGCAAAATACAGGTCAGCCCCTGTCAAGATGACATTATCGAGATTGGCAAAGCTCAAATTGGCAGCCTGAAGACAGCTTCCCGTCAGATTCGCGTTCTCCATGTCCGCCGCTTCAAGCTGGCACCACGAAAGATTTGCCCAGTTCAGACGCGTGTCACTCATGTTGGCCCATGAGCAGTTCGCACCGCAAAGATTGACGTTCATCAGCGTCGCGCCGGACAGGTCAGCACATTCAAAATTCGTCGACTCCATCTGTGCCGCCGTCGCATTAATCCCCATCATGATCGCGCCGAGACAATCCGCATCGTTCAGCTTCGTCCGAATCATCAGGGCGTCCGAAAATCCCGTCGCACGCGCCTTCGCACGGTGCATATCCGTTCCCGTCAAATCGGCCCCCGCAAGCCGCGCCCAGCTTAAATCGCATTCCGAAAAATTCGCCCGCGAAAGGTTCGAACCGCTTAAATCGCTTTTGATAAAGGTACTGCCGTGAAAATCTGCCCCCTTCAGATTCGCGCCAATCAGGCTCGAACCGCTTAAATCACAGCTCTCGCAATGACATCCGCTTAAATCTATGCCATCCAACACGCGATCGCGAAAATCTCGTTCTCCCTTTTCGTACATCGATAAAAATAATTCTCGATCCACTTTCGGCTTAGTTTCCGTATTCTCGCGTTCCATGTTGTTCCCTTGAGCCTGGACTCGCTCATATTTTTCATCCAAAAGACGTATTATTGTTCTCACACAGGTGGCACATTGGTATCCGTGTCACTACATACACCTACATCAGATCCTAAAAAAAGGCAAGTATTTGTCTTTAAATCCATACGACATGCCATGCAATTTGGCATCGTATTTGTTTTTGGGGCGGCACGCCTATTGACATACGGCGTGCCCGCCGCGCTATTGACATACGCGCGGCGCTTTTTTGTATCCCATTCCCATGCGATTCAGGCCATAAATGTCGGAAACGTAACCCCAAAAGAATTCAATGGTATCCCCAGGAAGTTTCCGACGAATTCGAGTTCTACGGGGAGCATGGGCCTCCAACCCGCGAAAAAACTTGCGATTCTCATCCGGATTTAACCCGTCAATCCCCGTGACTTGCTATTTCACGCGCTCAAACTTCTCGCCACGATAAACCCTGACCGGGTTGCCACGAACGAGTCGGGTATGTTCACGCCAGGAACTGTTTTTCTGGTTTCCTTCGGCCTCGGACTCCAGTTCGGAAAAAATGGCATTGAGCTTTTCCATTGCAATGCGGCGGTTTTGAAGCTGGCTCCGTTCTTCGGTTGCGGTCACCGTAATACCGGTTGGCACATGAATCAGTCTGACGCCTGTCTCGACTTTGTTCACATTTTGCCCGCCTTTACCGCCACAATGAAACTTCTCAAACTGAATATCGCCTTCCTTGCAGATTTTCTTCACTTCGGGAATGACACTCACATCGATAAACCAATTCTTGCGCTTGTGATGCGGCCGGAACGGACTCTGACATATCCATTCCACGGTGCCTTCCAAAGCAGACAAATCCGCCTGCGTCGAAAACAATATCGATTTGTAACACCCTGGCTGAAAAGTGTTCACCCGGGCATTGCACATCAATATATCCGGAAACTCTTTTTGGAGTGACTCGAACAGAAGAGCCACAGCCCGGGAACACTCCAGCGGTCCTAACCCCGCACTCAATTGTATCAACATATCAATCCTTCGAACAATCTTTATAATTATATAATGGTTTTAATATCTTTTCGATATCAACAGTCTCTGCAATTGCATTCAGTATATCGTCAATTCCCCGATAGCAAAACGGGGATTCATCGAGTGTAGCTCTGCCAATGCAGCTGCTGTATATTCCGCTCATGCACTTTTTATATGCCGATACACTGAACAACTGATAGACATCTTCCCTCTTATACAGACGTCCGGAACCGTGCGGTGCTGAGCAGTTCCAGGCAGTATTGCCCTTTCCTTTGCCCAGTATTACACCATCCCTCATGTTGATGGGGATTATTACGGTTTCGCCTTTTATAGCAGATATGGCTCCCTTGCGAACGATCATCGCGTCGCGTCGATTTACATCGAACTGCTCATCTCCTTGCGAATCAGGCACTTCGATATAGTTATGAGAACACGACACGATTTCGTCTTCAAGTTTCCACTTCATGCCTTTGGCAATACTTTTGATGATTTTTTCGCGGTTAAGCCGGGCAAATTGCTGCGCAATGCGCACGTCATGCAAATAGTTCTGCATGATTTTGCCTTCTAGCCATGTCGTTTCGTAAGGTTCTACGATGCCCTGAGCCCTGAGCAGGCGCTGTCCTTCGCGGCAGTAATAATCGCAAACCTCCTTGCCAAGGTGGCGGCTTCCCGAATGAACGATGATATAAACATCGTCG
>JAZODZ010000377.1:0-8074 GCA_045597285.1 Myxococcota bacterium | reverse complement strand
AACATTGTTTTAATATGTGGGAAAAGTGAACTCCAGAAATCTCATATCTGTATTATTACACAAGATATAGATGTGAAAAATATTCTTACAGAAAAAAAGGTAAAAGTTACACTTCTTAACGAACGCTTAGAGTGTAAAATTAATGATATAGAACTATTAGTTCGTACATCATTTTAATGAAATCCAGAAATTAGTTCATATCTTTAAGATATGGCGTTAATTATACAAAGAGTGTTACAGTTATGTAACATAACGATTATTTCAAAGACATCATTTGGAGGATTATATGTCCACAAGCACTGCCTTCCGTCAAACTGATAGAGAAATTGAACGCCTTGATAAACTCCTAGAAAGCAAGCTAGATGAAGAAAACCTTAGTGTTGGGACAATCTTATACATTAATGCTAGACTTTTAATTGAAATAGCTGCTATGCTCAATTCATTATGTGAAGTTGAGAATGTTTCTGAGAGGTTACGCTCTAAATAATTATTCCTCTTCAGTAGCGTATAAAATAGCCACTCTTAGCACTGCTCTTGTCCGTGTATGCACTACCATGCCTACACGGACAAGACCTACAATTCCCTCTCAAACTGCTCAATCACGCAATCGTTCGGCTTTCTTTTTCCATAGCTAATTCCTAATATCAATTCATCATAATAATCTTTTGACCGCCATGGATAATTATTAGATAAATCTGGTCGTTCATGGCTTCGTTTGATGAAAATATCCGTTATTTATGCAATTAACACTATGTACTCGCAGTCAGCAACATTGGCACCGCCGCTTGATATAACCGAATGAATGCAGTGCAATCCACGCATTAATGGCGAGCCGTATGCGCATCGCGCATAGGCGAGCCCGCGGGGCGTATGCGCCGCAGGCGCATAGCCCGCGCCCCCCAAATGCCATGAAAACGTTGATTTACGCCCAAATGATGCTACATTATGAGTTTGGTCACGATATGATTTCGTCATCATCCGACAATTTTGAACTGCGACAAATCCATGAAAAATCCCAAGCCAATCCTCGCGATCGTTTTAACATGCGCTTGTTTATTCGGCTGCACCGATGCCCAAAACGGCACGCCGGAAGAAGTGACGATTGTGCAGCAACCCATTCTTCAGGGGAATATGAGCAGCCTGTCGTCTCCCAACGGTGTCGTCGATATTTTTGTCAAAGACTATCCGAATTTTGAAGATCAGATTATCTGTACGGGGACGCTGATTACGCCCGATACGGTTTTGACAGCAGCGCATTGCGTTGCGAAGCTGAGCGAACAATATCTGCTGTTGAGCGAGGATTCTTCGGATCCCAGCTGTAAATGGCAGGGCGGAAATATTTCGACGGGGGCGTCCGATGTCGTCAACTATCTGCGCGCCGGGGCGGGCGCGACGTTCCGCAGTTCGCGCTATCGGGCCGGAAAAGTCGAAAAGATTATCTATCACAGCGGTTACTCGACGCTCGCCGAAGCCCAGAAATGTACAGAAAATAATTACGAAGGCTACACCGTCACGCGAAACGACATCGCCCTTCTCAAGCTCAAGAGCGATTTCGATCCGCTCGATGCCGTTCCGATGCCCATTCTGCCGCCGTGGTTCGGCATAACTGACGCACAAGTCAAGGAAGGACTCGAAGTTCTCATTACGGGATATGGATACGACGAATTCGGCGATCGCGGCATATTGCTCGAAACGCGGCTTCCCATAGAAAAATACTGCGGTCGCGCCGACGGCAATTCCTTATGTCCTTATGGCAAAACCGTGCATATCAAGGGATGTCATCCCGATCCGATGCTGTGCACACAATATGGGAAACTCGATTATTACGAGGACAGGCTTGCGCTGCCCGAGGGGTCATTTTTATACCTCCAGACGAACGGCGGCCCGTGCCAGGGCGATTCCGGCGGCCCCGCCCTCGTCAAAGTCAATGACAAATACTACGTCGCCGGCATTACGAGTTACGGCGACAACGCCTGTTCGTCTTATGGCATCTCGACGGCTGTTCAGGATTTTTACGACTGGATTGTCGAACATGCCCCCGAAGTGAAAGACCAAATCGTCGAAATCTGCGGCAACGGCGTCGACGACGACAACAACGGCAAAACCGACGGCGACGATCCCGCCTGCGAAGGCAAATCCTATTGCGGCGACGGCATTCTCGATACCGACAGGGAGGAATGCGAAGGAGACCAGTTTACGAATGATTATACCGATTGCGCTTATTGGAGTTACGAGTTTAATTCCGGCAAAGTGTCGTGCAAAAAGAACTGCCACGTCGGATTTGAAAACTGTGTCCGACAAGAAAAGCCGGACACCTGCGGCAACGGCAAGGTCGATGAAAGCGAGCAGTGCGATGGAAATCTCTTCACCGATCCCTATACACACGAGTTGTTGGAGACCGATTTGTGTAGCGATTTCAGCGCCTATTTCAACGCCGGGACGCTCAAATGCAACGACAACTGCACCTACGACACGGCCGAATGCGTCTTTCACGAAGTGGGCGAACCTTACTGCGGCGACGGCATAATTCAAAAGGGCGAGTTGTGCGATGGCGACAATTATCTAGGCGGAATGACGCACAAGTGCACCGACTGGGACAGCCGATATATCGAGGGCACGGTGCAATGCATTCGATGCAAGCCGGATCTTTCGTTGTGCATAAAAGAGAATATCTGCGGCGACAAAAAGCTGTCCGATGCGGAACTTTGCGACGGCAACCTGTTTTTAGCCGACGAAACCTCGTGCGAAAACTGGTCAAGCCTCATGAATTCGGGGACGGTCAAATGCAACGCGAACTGTTCCATCGATATGTCGCCGTGCAAGAACAAGCCTGAGTTTGCAAGCCTTTGCGGCAATGGCAAGCTCGACGACGAACTTTATGGCACGACGGGATCGAAATACGGCGAAGAATGCGACGGCGACTTGTTCAAATATGGGACGAATTGCAGCGACTGGGATCCGCGTTACGCATCCGGGACGGTGATGTGCAACGACAACTGCACGGTCAATCTCGAAAAGTGCCTGCTTTCTTCCCATGCCCGTTATCTCGACGAATCGGCGCGAAGCATGATTTATCTGCTCAACAGCAACGAAAAGCCGACGCAGAAAGCGCCGGTGAAAGAAAGCGATGCCGTGGTGATTCAGGCCGGCAGCGATTTGAGCGAGCATTTGCCGGACATCGCCGAGACGACCGAGCCGCCGAAGGATCCCGATAAGCCAGACAAGCCTGATACGCCCGATATTCCTGATAATCCCGATAATCCGGATCAACCTCACGATCCCGACACGCCCGACAATCCGGATAATCCGGATAATCCCGACAATCCCGATAATGGAAATAAACAGGACAGCAAATCGTCGTGCAGTTCAACGCCGATGCAGGGCACGGAATTTCCGGCAGGCGGTATCGCGCTTCTTGGATTGATGTTGTCGGCGGCATTGTTCAGACGGCGAAGGAATCAGTTTTAATATTTTATGGTAGCCGCGCTATTCGGCATGGATTAAACATATAATATAAAATTATTATATATTATATGTTTATATCATTATCCCATGCCGAATACGCGCGGCTTTCGCAGGCCTATTGACCATATAATGATTTTGCGTCTCGCGGTTCATTCTTATTATTTAAGCACGAAATGCATATAAGTGCATACGGGTCAATACGGCCTGCGTTATTTTATATTTTGTAATTTGCCATCAATCCTCGAATTAATTAAAATAACGGGGTTATTTTGTCCAAATTGGACAACCGATTTTATGGAGAAGAACATGAAAAAACTATTCTGCCTATCGATTTTGGCGGCATTTGTCGCATGCGGTTGCAGCGACTCCGCCGAAACAGACACTCAAACCGTGTCCTCGACGAAATCCCCCATGATCAACGGCAAGCTGGATGATTCCGAAGCCCATCGCGCCGTCGTGGCTTTCCGAAACAGAGGCGAAGCCGAATCGACATTCTGCACGGGTACGCTCGTAGCTCCCAACTACGTCATTACCGCAGCGCACTGCTTTGGCGAACACGCCGACCAATACACGATTACACGGGATGACAATGCGCCAGATTGCGAATTCGAGGCAATGGCCGAACTGGAAGGTTTCCGGTACGGCTGGGCCAATGCCGTCGTCAGTTTCGGAAACACCGATGGCGAAACATCCCAAACTCAGTATGCGATCGAAGATATCACGATTCCGAATGATTACGGCAGTTACGTCAGCTCTACATGCGACAGCCATGGAAATTCCGTTCAGGAAAACATGATTATCAACGACATCGCCATCGTCAAACTCCAGGAAAACGTTCCAGAATCTGTCGCGAAACCGATTCCCATTCTGCCCCCGTGGCTCGGCAAAAGCGACGAACTCTATCCGGGCAATATATCAACGGAATTCGTTGGCTTTGGCTTTAATGAAAAAGGAGAAATCGGTTACAAGCTAACATTCACGAGGCCGATTGGCGGCATTTGCAAAGTTCACGACGATGGAAACGGTGAATTCGTCGGTGAAATCTGTCATTATAACGAGTCCTTCACGATCAATGCATGCCATCCGAGCAAGGATTACTGCGACTATTACGGCACGGTTCACGAGACATATAATTCTGTGGCATATTATCCTGGAACCATGTTTTACCGCCAGGACGACGGCGGTCCGTGCCAGGGCGACTCCGGCGGCCCCGCGTTTGTCAAAATCGGTGGCAAAGAATACCTCGCCGGCATTACTAGTTATGGCGATTCCGCATGCGCCGGGTACGGCGTTTCGACCGATGTGCAATCGTTCTTTGAACCCCTCGGCCTCGGCGATATTAAGGAAATCAAAAACCAGTATGTCGAAGTCTGCGGCAACGGCATCGACGACGACGGCAACGGCCTCGTGGATGGCGACGATGTCGAATGTTCAAAATGCGAAGCCACGTTCACGTTCTATAACGAATATACTAATACTGCCGAAAATAACTTCGACGTCTATCTCGTCGGTTCGTTCAATACCAAAGAAGATGGCGAGTGGATTGTCGACGATGACAACTACAAAATGACATCGGATGGCAAGGGTACGCATACCATCACGATCAAATATCCAAAGAATGCCTCGTTTGAATATAAATATCACGTCAACGGCTGGATGAATAGCGAGACAGGCCAGGACGACGGCTGGTTCTCCGATGCCGAAAGCAACGGCAATGCCGTGGCTGATTTCAGCATCTGCGGAAAACGTTATGGCGTCGGTTCAAAAGAAGCCTACTGCGGTGACGGCATTTTCCAGGAAGAAAACGACGAGATGTGCGACAACAACGATTTCCCCGAAATCATGAACACATGCTCAAAAGTCGATCCCAGCTTCGTTTCCGGCCAGCTTAAATGCACTTCGAAGTGCATGATCGATTCGAGTGGCTGCCATACCGCAGAAGATAACGGTGGCATCGGCAATGTCAATTCCGATAAAACGAGGACGAGCCTCCCGAGTGATCCCAATGCCAAGAATGGCAAGATCACCCTCGACAGTCTGTTGACAGCGCCTACCCCCACGGGACTTCCTAAACCCTCGACAACGGACAACACCGGTACACCGGACAAACCCGATACACCGGACAAAACCGATACACCGAATGATGACCATCACGATGACGACGGCTGCAGTGCAATGCCACTCAATTCGTCGCATTCCATTCCAGGGGCACTCGCGATTCTCTTTGGCCTGGGCACACTCATCGGGTTGAGAAGAAGAAAAGAAAATTAAACGATTCATCACGATCATGAGAGGCGTGCCGGCAGCACGCCTCTACATATACATGGGCGATATGACATGCGTACCGTGAGCATTACACGCACACCCACGGCTATGACAACGGAAAACTACATTTTCTCCATCTCAAACCACTAATTTCTACTAATATCACTCGCCATAATAATCTAACTCGCCATAATAATCTTTTAACCGCCCTGGACAATTATTATTATGAATCTGATTATCGGCATAAAGCGAGGAATTTTTTATGAAAGGGATGAACAGTTACTATTTGTTCAATCTAAAAAACACCATTATTGACTAATATCAAACTGTTAATATATAATAACATTTATGGCAGTCTGACCGATTCAACACAGGCGTCATTATGAGTTATGGAGAACAACCATGAGCATCGCAACTAATTACGCAGAAGTAGAAAAGAGAATTCAGGCGGCATGTAACCGCAATCATCGCATTAATCGCGAGGACGTCACGCTTGTGGCGGTTTCGAAACTTCACCCGGCTTCGGCCATCCGCGAGGCATACGAGACGACGCCCCTTCGGGAATTTGGCGAAAACTATGTGCAGGAGCTCTGCGAAAAAATTGATGAATTGAAAGATCTCGACATTCGCTGGCACTTTATCGGGCATTTGCAAAAGAACAAGGCCAGAATGCTGCTCAGCCACAAGCCCGCACTCATTCAGACGGTTGACAGCGAGCAACTCGCGGACACGCTCGAGCGCATCATGGCGGAAATCCGCCCCGATGAAGTTCAGGATGTTTTGATTGAAGTTCGACTGGGCGACGAAAATACGGCCAAAACGGGTTGCCCTCTCAATGAACTTGAATCCTTGTCAGAACACATTGCAAGCTTAAGCCACCTGAAACTGCGCGGCATCATGCTCGTCCCGCCCATCGAGCAGGATCCCGAAGAAACGCGTCAGTGGTTCAAAACCATGTTTGAACTGGCCGGACGGATGAAGGAACGAAACGACATGTCGATCCTCTCGTATGGCATGAGCAGTGACTTCGAAATCGCGATCGAAGAGAATGCAACATGTGTTCGCGTTGGAACTGCGATATTCGGTCCTCGCTCATAAGACACATTTCATGTTTGATATTGAAATAGTCAAAGTTATATAAAATACACCTCGCGCCGTGTGGCACGGCGCGATTTGCAAATACGCGGAATATATTATATTTTATCAATCATTCATACAATGCCTGATGGATATAAGACACTGCTTTAATAGATAAAATGCTTGTATCGGTACCATCGACTTCCAGGCACGTTTTGCCATATTTATCGCGAATCGACGGATCGACACCAATGGTGAGAAAACCCTTTGCAGCTTCAACTGACTCGACATAGAACAAGGCGGTTCTGCCTTCATCGTCGATTGCATTAACCTCAGCCCCGTTATCAACAAGTATTTTCATGGCTTCAAGCGTTTCTGCATACATGAGCGGCGTCATTAAATTTTCGTCACGTGTATTGACATTCGCGCCTGCCGCAATCAATTTGCGCATAGAATCCGGATCCCTGACCCACATGAGCGGTACCTGTTTATAAACATTGACCTCGTTGACGGCACCGCGCTCAATAATATCCATTGCTAATTCTGGTGATATCGTACAGGCGTCTGCCGGCCATTGTTCACACTCGGGGATGTTTTTAGTCCCGTACCACTCATCATCCATAGTACCATCGTATTGCAGACACCACTCATCATCCATAGTACCATCGTATTGCAGACCATCATCATCGTATTCCAGATCATTGTATCTCTGCCAGTCTTCCATTTCCCCGTCATCCGACGAAGATTCAACGGCTTGATCGTCCTGAACCGCATTACTGACTGCATTTTCGACAGGCGCATTGTTTCCGGATGATTTGCATCCCGAAACAAGCAGGCAAAACAGTATGATCGATAACACATATAGATTTTTCATGCTTTCGACTCCCTAGAAAAAAGGCTCTGTTTAAGTACCGTGGATATGAGCTTTGGGGGCATTACCTCATCTGTCGTCTGCGGCGACATCTCCCCCTCTCCATTGGGAGAGGGGGCAGGGGGGTGAGGCCAAAAAAAAAGCCCGATGCAAAGCATCGGGCTTTAAAAGCTCCGGAAGAGAGACTTGAACTCCCGACCTAGTGATTAACAGTCACCCGCTCTAACCAACTGAGCTATTCCGGAATGGAAAACCTTGAGAGAGAAAGCTCTGAAGTGCGCATGACCACGAAATCCAAAGCATTTGTCATGCTTATATGATCCGTTAAAGGAGGTGATCCATCCCCACGTTCCCGTAGGGATACCTTGTTACGACTTCACCCCAGTCGCTGTCCGA
>JAZODZ010000376.1:0-8366 GCA_045597285.1 Myxococcota bacterium | reverse complement strand
GCTTCGAGCAATGCCTGCTTGACGGCGTAGCTTTTGCGCGATGCCTGCAATTCGGCCTTGTATTTGATTTCGGCTTCTACATTTTTCGCCTGAAGTTCTGCGATCTGCTTCTGGAGCGCCTTGCTGTCGCTGTTGGCGAGTTTGAGCCCGTCAATCTGTTTGTCGCGTTCGGCGATGGTGTTTTTTGCCTGTGTCAGTTCCTGGTTGATGGCATCGAGACGGGACTGCGCCTCGATATAGGGTTTTGCGAGCTGTATGACCGATGCGGCCTGTTCCGCGCTTAGCCCGAGTTTGATAAGTTCATCCTTATTCATCTGTACACTCCGTTTGTGGCGATTACTCCTGACCAAATGACGCGCACCGCGTCTCGATGTGTTCAGCATTGCATTCACCTGTTCAATATGTCAAAAAATTATTAGAAAATTATTAAGAAATCAGCATTGTTTAACAAGAAATTATGACTTCTTAATAAATTTATTATGTTTTAAATTATGAAACGTACAATCAGTCAAATTTGCGCACTGGATATAAAACATCATGGATATATGTATATAAAAATGATAAAACAAAACGACATCGCGGAGGTGATGTATGGAAAAGCTGAACGTGAGCTATTACATATCGGAAAAGCTGGCATCCAAGATTGATGAACGGAGCTGTCTGCGCTCTGGAAATCGAAGCCAACAAGTCACAGAAGATCTGAGCAGGTTCTATGACATGCTTGACGCCGGGCTTCGCACTGCACTCGACATGCTGACGGGCGATGAAATCCGAATGGTGATTGCCGCCATAAAGGCACACCCTGTTTCGTCTCAAAACATCGGTTCTGACATCAAACGTTCGCTCACGGACATCATCGGCGCACCATCCATTGCCGCCAAGATTGACACGCTTGACGACATCGCGTGCTTTGCATTGCTTGACTGGGCACGCTCCAGCCGATGAGGGGATTATGAACGGCGGACTGATTATCGTGGAGGGAAACATTGGCGCGGGAAAAAGCACGTTTGCAAAGAAGCTGGCGGACAGCCTCAATGGCAAATACATCGCAGAGCCAGACGAACAGACAAACGCATACCTGGCTGATTATTACAAGGAACCGGCCAGATGGTCTTTTGAAATGCAGATCCATCTGCTCACGCGCCGTTATCGGGCGCAGATGAGGGCACAACGAGAAATCCTCGATGACGGAAAGGGATTTTATGTCATGGATCGGTCGTACTATGGCGACGTCTGCTTTGCGAACGTCCAGAAACAGCTCGGTTATTTCGACAATCGCGCTTATGACACGTATCTGAGGCTTCATACCGACATGAAGATCAACCTGCTGCCGCCGACATGCGCAATCTTTCTGTACGCCTCTCCTGACACTTGCAAATCGCGCATTTCAAAGCGCATGAGCGAAAAAGAAGAGCGCAAATGCGAATCTTCCATAGAACTCGACTATCTCGACAGACTGGGACGCGAAATCAACCGGCTCGAAATGTCGCTCAATGGCAAAACCATCCTGAAACATCTCTTTTGGGATGACGACAAAAGCCCACTGGAAATCAAGGCGAAATGCAACGAAATCGCCGCCGAACTCGAGGTGCGCAACCAGTCGGTTTATGATTTCTGGACCGGCACCGATGGAATTGGCCGCTGAAGTATATGAGAGGGTAAATCGATATGTTTAACAAAGTCATCCTGATAGGCCGTCTGGGACAAAGCCCAAAACTGGAAACATCGAGCAAGGGGACGCAATATTGCAATTTCACGCTGGCAACCAATACAGGATTCGGCAACAACAAACGGACTGACTGGCATAACGTGACGGCTTTCAATAAAACTGCCGAAAACGTTTATAAGTATCTCAAAAAAGGTTCGCTTGCGCTCGTCGAAGGCAGCATTCAATATGGCGAATATGAGAAAGATGGCGTGAAGCACAAGAGCGTCAAAATCCTTGCCGATAACGTTCGATTCATCGGCGGGAAGGAAGATGGCCAGGCATCGGATCAGACTTCATCCTCGATGGAATATCAGCCGCCGGAAAACCATGACACGTTCGAGGGCGATTCGTTTGGCGGTGCATTTATTGAGAATGACGAAATACCGTTTTGAGGTTCTGGATGCGCGGGCTATGGCGTGCGCCATACGCCCGACGCGCGCGGCTATTCCATACGCCGCGCCATATAAATGCAAGAGCCGCCACGGCGAGTCAAATGCTCCTTTGGTCGCTTGCGGCAAGAGAGGCGCAATGAAAATCATACAAATGCTTATCAAGGAGCGGACGTTTATCGATCCGAAAGACGGCAAGACCAAATCGCGGTTCGGGTATCGAGGGCACAACGCGATTGCGTGGATTATCGTGCATTACACGGGCGACAGATATGCGCAGGGGTGCGCAAAAAAGACGGCTGCCGCGATGCAGACGTGGAAGCGCACGGTTTCGACGCATTACCTCGTCGGCGATGACGGCATATATCAGACCGTGGCGGATCGTCATGCGGCCTGGCATTGCCCTTATGAGAAATCGAACAAATGCGCGGCGTGTAACAGCGTGGCCATCGGCGTGGATTTGGTCGAGCACAAGCAAAACACGCGTTCTAAGTCGGTCAAGGATCGCGATTGGTATTTCTCGGAAAAGGTGATTTGCAACGGCGCGGAACTCGTGGCCATGTTGGCAGACAAATACGACATCCCGATGGATCATATCGTTCGACATTACGACGTGACTGGCAAATGGTGCCCGAGGCCGTTTGTTGGCACCGACACGAACGACGTGACAGGGGATGTTCACGAAATCGGTTGGAAGCTGTTCAAGGAACGCGTGAGATTGGCGAGGAGGGAAAAGAGATGAGTGAGCTTCGAGAATTGAAAAGAAAATTTGAAGAGTATGAAAAAGCAAGAAACGAGTTCAGGGAAACTCACAATCCAATAAAGTGTTTTCATTGCGATGAAGAAATAAAACCAGGGGACGATGTGGTTATTTCGCTTGGCGGAGATAAGTTTTGCTCTTTTGAATGTTTTGCTTTGGCTAAATACGGCGAAAAGTACATATTCAATATAAACGATGACGATTATTGTTCATGCTTTCCAGAAAAGGAAAGGCAATAAAAAAACCGCGCAGAAAGCGCAAGGAGAAATGAACGCAATGACTATGTTTCCAGATTGCAGAAACGATGACTTTTACAACGAAGACTTCTTGCCCGATGGCGACAAATGTGTCGTTTCCGGCTTCGATATTGCCGCCGAAGCGGTTGAAACCTGTTTTCATAACATTGACGCTGATGATTTGTGCGGCCCGTTGGGTGACAACAAAGTCGTTAAATCGCTCGTGACCTTCGTTAAAGAGTTCTTCAGGAATGAACTGAAAGAGTGGCTTGAATCGGAGCGCAACATGATGATTACAAGCATGTTGGACGGCATCGAAGAAGAGGAGTTCAAGGAGCTGCGCACTCGGGCACTGAAAGAGCATCCCAGCAAGAAGTACTACGACAGCCGCAAGTTCATGTGTACCGGCAAAAAGGAATTCAGGAGGGAATGAGATGAACGTGGATGAAATTATCAAGGCAATCGCCGATCAAAACGCTATCCTTGGGACTTGGAAGGAAAACCGTGTCGAAATGAGTAATCGATTGAGACAACTCGAACAGGATATTTCGTATGGCGAAAAACGCCGTTCCGAGCTGCTCGCCCAGCTCAAAGCGATATTAGAGGAAGACAATTCCAAGTCAACTGAGCGAATTATCGAGCCGCAGACAGACGACACGCGCTGCAGACGGTTGATAGCACCTATTCTATCGTGCGGCGGCGCATGCGAATCGTTGGGGTGCGCTGGGCAAAAGATGTCGAGCGAGTTATGGAAGTCACCGTGAGCGATGACGAAACGCACAACCCCGTCAAGCTGTTCACCAGTATCGAGCCGTATATCAAGACGTGCATTTACAGCCTCGGCAAGATCGCGAATGTCGAGTGCGACGAAAACAGCGGCGAGCTGTTGGAGGTGAAGACAATGGAGTGAAAGGAAAGTGTTCCGTCTTATTAGTTCCTACTTTACAACAAAAAACTTTGTGGTAAAGTAGGAACCGCGTTTTATAAGTAGGCAGACGAGATGAGAGAGTTCAACCCCGAACGTTTAAGGCTGGCGATGCTGGCACGTGGAATGACCAAACGTGCATTGGCAGCCAGACTAGATTGCAGTGAGCGTTTGGTGGGCTATCATCTCAACGGTCAAAAGAATCCAGAGGCTTATGTTGCCGTATATTCTTCAATTTTTTCATACCCAGAATCATTTTTTTATGGTGATGTAATTGACCTGATAGACGAGAAATCTGTTAATTTCCGAGCTTTGTCGAGAATGACCGAGCGAGAAAAAAATAGGCGTATAGTCTCGGGTTCTCTGTTGATAAGTTCCTTTGATACATGGTTGAACAAACATTACAATCTACCTGATCCAACTCTGCCGGCAATAGATGAGATAATTACGGATCCATCGATTAGGTATTCCAGTAGTTCTGAACAAGAAAGGTTAAAATGTATCAGAAAAGATGCCCAAACAGTTGCAGAAGCTGTGCGAGGAGCATGGGGACTAGCTGAAAAGCCAATACCTAACCTGCTTCACCTCATGGAATTTCATGGTATTCGTATCTACTCATTGCCACAAGAAATGAAATGCTCTGAAGCATTTTCTTTTTGGCACAACGGAAAGCCATATGTATTTGTTGATAGTACAAAAACAGCCGAAAGACTGAGGTTTGATTTGGCGCACGAACTGGCTCACCTTTTGATGCATCAAAATCTCGATGCAACCGTTCGAACAAATCGAAATGAAATTGAGGATCAGGCAGATACTTTTGCAGCGTGTTTGCTAATGCCAAAAATGTCGTTTATCTTCTTTTTCAACGGCAAAACTGCTTATGACGATATCATGGCAGGCAAAAAGCATTGGAATGTTTCATTTCTTGCTTGTATCCATAGAATGCACGAATTGCATCTCATTTCCGACTGGATGTACTCGAAATACAATATGATGGCATCTCAAAACGGTCGAAAAAATGAGCCGGATTCTTCGCAGAAAGAACGTTCCCAAATATTCCCAAAGATCATGAATTTGCTTAATGATGATGGAAAAACACTTCTCGATGTTGCCGTGGAGAATGATATGGAGGTTGGGGAACTTCGTGAATATCTGTTCGGTTTCGATACAGTCAATCGGTATCCGCACTTGCAGTTTATTTAAAAAAGCCCGCCAATCGGCGGGCTTTCGATTATTTTGCTATTCTGCCGTCCCAATTTGCCAGTGGTTCAACGTAATCCATCCAATCCCTGAAATCATCTGTTCGTTCATAAGCGTGTTCGTCGGTTTTGTCATTGGTATTTCCTTCATGTTTAGTCAACGAATGCCGCGTTGAGTTTATCTTCCAGCTTTTGAAGCGCGGCATCGACGAACTTGCCTTTTTCGTCATCATATTGCCGCTCTGCTTCGTGAAGCGCAGCCGTGGCATTGTCTATTGCATTAATCAATTCAATGCCGCGCTCGGAGCTGTCGAATTTATCCTTTGCGTTTGTCTTTACCGTCTCTCGGATAAACTCGAATAGCCCCAATTTGTCTTTGAACGAATAGCCATAACATTCGTGACAGCAATTAGTACCTTTGCGATCGCAATATTCGCAGTGACCAGCTCGCTCTCTGTATGCTTCGATGTAGTTCATACTTAATCCTTATAAAACATAGATGCCAGTGAAGAGATTCGAACTCTTATTCCATTACTGGAAACGGATTTTGAATCCGCAGTGTCTGCCAATTTCACCACACTGGCTGTGGATAGGGGCAATTGGATTCGAACCAATAACCTTCCGGGTCAGAGCCGGACGCTCTACCGTTGAGCTATACCCCTGCGAGTCCCGGTAGTAGGAATCGAACCTGCGCTTCAGGAACCAAAATCCTGTGTCCTGCCATTGGACGATACCGGAAAAATGACAACGACGGGTACTACAGCTCAAGATAGCAATCATAGCCGAAGCTATTAGCCCGAGGCGGAGCCCAAGCGCCGTTGTCAATGATTGACGGCAGGATTCGAACCTGTATCCCACAAACCAAGGCGCGCTGTCTGGTCGCTCTACCCATTTGAGCTACGTCAATCGGTTACATGCTGTTATCGCAAACATGCGCAGCGTCCGCTCATTAACGGAAGCGGAAGCCGGGCCCCATAACGACTTGCCTAACCGCCGAGATGATTACTCATTCGGATTACCCAGCAGGTTGTGTGCGCTCTACCGGGGCGAGGGTTATTTCTCGGAACACCCACAAGACCGTTGGCTTCAACTGTTCAACGCTCGCAGGCTTTTCATGCCACGGTAGCTAATCGGGCATCCTGACGACAGATGAACATGCTAAGCAATCGCTTCACGGAAAGCGAATGACCGCCTATCCCAACGCACAAAGGGAATCGGAGTGTGAATATTTTGGCAGATTTATTCTGACATTACAACTCAAAAATTCACTTATGAAATTTCAATTGATGACCCCCTCAAACAGCATTGCATCCGCGCACACTGCGGCTTATGCAAACACAAAAGCCCGCCAAGCGGCGGGCTTTTGTTTACTTGATTTGTCTAATTATCACACACAATTGCCTCAAACGTTCCTGAATCTGCCAGCTTTTTTTCATCAGATTTTTTGCAAATGGGAACGAGTTTCGGAAGCACACCTTGAACATAGCAGTGATCAGATCCGCAGTGAATCGAAACAAACACTTTTGAGTGATGATATAGTGACCTCATTAGATATCTGAAGAACAGTTCATCAGCTATCACATTTTGAAGAGAGAGCGTAAAGTTTTGTTCAATAATGTGTGGATCGTGTCTCTGTGGATCGACGAAATCCACTTCGAACTGAACAATTTGTCGAGCATCACAACCAATGCGTTCGACATCGTGCCACTTGATATCAGTGACGATCAATTCATAAAATTTCTTTCCATCAACAACAACTGAGTTCGGCATAACTGACCTCCCGTGCAAAATGTGAACAATTTCACATAAGACAGTTTACTGAGGAATGAACATTGGCGCAAACAAAAAAGCCCGCCATTCGGCGGGCTTTATTGCATCTGCAGATCTGCCTAATATCTACGCAAAAATCATACGGGGATCATTTATCAATGCTGTGTAAATCTCCCCCTGCTCTTTCATCTCGGGTTTGTAGGTGTCGCTGTATTTGAAGCCTTGAAAATGGTCATGTTCATCCCATATTTCATCTTCTGGTTCGAAATGAACCCAATCCTCACGATCAGCCATTCGCGTTAAATATTTGTGAAGCAACTGGATATCCTCTGGCGCATCATCACGTATAAGGACATACATCAGCCCATCCACTTTTTGAGGACGAATGACATACGGAATAACCGTTTTCATGATTTCCCAACATGGATTATATCCATATGGTCGAAAACCATTCTCATCATAAACATCCCAAAATGGTTCTATCAGTTCTCCAATACGTTTCTTTTGTTCACGCAAATTCATGGTATTACCTCGGCATGAATGAACAGCTCTTCGACAGGCTTGCCATTGTGATAGCCAGCTACTCGTTTGCCAGCACTAATAATACGAAATTTCGTACCTTTATCAAGCAACAACTCTTGCTGTTTGTTGTAATCGCCATTTAATCCAGCAATGTATGCGGCTCGTGCGCCAGCTGGAACGTCAATGTACATAACCGTTTTACTAGGACTATTTCCTCCGAATCCACCATCGTAGTTTAAATCAATCGATGTGCTAACGAATCCTGCATCAGTAAATTCTCGTCCGATTAACCCTTTGAGTGTTTTTTCGTTAGTCATTCCTTTTGTGAGGAAACGAGCACTTGCAATTATTCGTTTGGAGGTAACTGGCGTCGGAAGGGTAAATCGCCCAATCTCTTCTGAAAGTTTTGCTGATTTCATTTTAAGTTCAGTACGCGTCATTTTTTGACCATATTTCTCGTTGAAATGCTTTATCTCATTCTCAACATTGCTCAATGGACGATGCAATGCGTTCAACATTCTGTAACCGCCATCCACATAGAGCGATGTAGCCGGAAGATTTGCCTCCGTCAAATCAATGTGCTTGTTTTCTTCACGAAGTCTATTGCCCAAGGCTTTTGTTTCTTTTGTGGTAAAGCACTTGATGTGCTTGTCATCGGTAGGATATAGATCATTGAGATTCGTTCTTCCTGAAAAATCTGGATTACTCGCCATCGCCACGATTGTTCCTTCTGGAATTTCGTGTTGATTGTCGGCAAGAATCTCCATGAGTTCGTCAATAAGTTCCAACTGTTCATCGAGTTTATCGTCATCCGATTCGGCTTTCTTTTGGACGATCCAACGTCTTAGACAGTTCAG
>JAZODZ010000375.1:0-9509 GCA_045597285.1 Myxococcota bacterium | reverse complement strand
CTGGCCAGTTGTACGTGAAATCATAAAGACTGCCATCGAGAATCGGCAGAATCTCATCGTTGAGGGTTGTTATGTTCCGTTTGATTGGCGACAGAGCTTTGAGGCTTGTTATTTAGATTCGATTCGCTTTATCTGTCTTGCCATGACGGATAATTATATTGATAGACATTTCGATGATATCAGGCAACACGCCTGTGATATTGAACATCGAATAGATGATAGTGATTGTACGCCCGAAAATATGAAAGTGGATAACAAGCTATATGCCGGAGGATTCATGAAATGCGGGGAGCAAATCACATGGATTGATGATAATTATTTAAAAGCAACAGAAGCAATCCTGGAGAATATTAATTTAAACGATGAGGCACAGGTTAAAGAATACCCTATGAGCATTGGACTGAAAAGAGGTACCGTGTATCTTTCGGAACATCAGATCAGTTGGGAGGAGAACGCTAAAGAAACGATTGATGAATTATATGGCATCTTGCATGACCTGCATCCGGATATTCAACATGTGGGAAGTACATCCATAGACTCCATAAAGGCAAAGCCGATCATAGACATCGCCGTTGCCGTAAGTGAGTTTGAGGCAATAATTGCCAGGAATGATATGCTTGCGGAGCACGATATCATTTTTAGACTGGATGAAAGACCAGAACAATTATTATATGTAAAGGGCGATTTTGAGGCGGATACGAGGACACACCATATTCACGTTGTCCTGAAGAATTCCCGGGAATGGATGAACTATCTGAACTTCAGGGATTATCTGAACGCAAACCGTCAGGCCTCGTTGGAATATGAGGCCAAGAAGGAACAATTGGCAGCGCGGTATCCGAATGACAGGAATGAATACACGGAAGGCAAGCAGGAGATAATCACCAGACTATTGTTGGAAGCGGAAAACTGGCGAAGGGGATGCCTCCATTGCATGTAGCCGGGAGGGGTGATAACCATCTGCAATCAACTATAGAATTTACATACGCGATGAGCTTTCGGTTGAAAAAGGGAATAGGGACAATTGCAAGATTAATGTTTACACAATGTGTTATCGGTTAAAAAGACTCCAAAAACATCTTGAATTCTGACAAAGAAACAATTTTTGTATTTTCATGATGCATTAAAACAAGTAAATCTTTGTCACCAGAGACGAGAAAGTCCGCATGGATAGATTCTGCAAAGGATAAGAGAAATATGTCTTTTGAATCACGGATTTGAGTGTTCGCATTCTTTGTGATAAAAGCATGTTTACAAGCTTTGGAAAATAATGCGTTGAGCCGAGTTCTCTTTGTGTCATCAATTCGATTTTTAAATTTGTCTCGAAAAGATACTAAATGTACTTCTTGTATAATTTCGTCGCAGATATATACTTCAAATCTTCTTGACTTAAACAGGTCTCTAAAAAATGGCTCCTGAAATCCCATAAGCATGGTTATCCAAATGTTCGTATCAAATATGACTTTCATTGACCATACCTGACTGCTCGAACTTCTTCCATGATTTCTTCTTCGGTGATATCAGGTGTTTGTGGTACGTTGTCAAAAAAGTTGTCGATGATTTGTTCTCTGTTAAGGTCGATAATCTGTTCATTCTCTGGAATAATCCACCCCATGCCTTTTGCGAATCTTTGGAATATGGGCATATCTTCTTCAGGTATATCAACATATACGCGTTTAACTGCTGTGTTCATAATAACCCTCGCTTGAATTTGCTTAATCTGTGTGGTTGTGACAATTACCACATCCAAACTGTTATTCTACCATCTCGTGTTCTTCGTTGCAACACCGGCATGGTGCAGATTCCTGACGCCGCTTTTTTGTGAGTTGGAATACTAAATTCCTGCATGATTGCTTGCTTTGAGACTGGTCATGTATTTTGGGATTCTGGCTAGCAGACGCCAGTGGTTCTGACTGTGTGGATGCCGCACGCGTAGGCGGCCAAAAGTGACAATTTGGGCGCGTTTAACTAGGGTATTCAACGTTTTTTCTGCAAAACGCAGTTACAAAACAGGTGAATATTTGTTATTATTTTACTCCATGAGTGCGGAACATTTGGTAATTGTTCGCAATTGATAATGGTGTGCAAATGTGGAGTAGATTATGATTCGTGTTCAAACAATGACAAAGCAAGTAACAGTGTCAAGAACAGGCAAGGTACATGGGATAAAAGGTCTGTACAAAGATTTATCATCGAACCGCTTTTATGTTCGATACTCTTTTCATGGGGTGGACAAACAATTAACTGTTTTTCCAAAAAATCTGACTTTTTCGGGACTGGAAAAGACCGCTTCGAGGGGATTGACCGAGCTTCGGCGGCGTGTGATGGAAGCCGTTGGAGAGGCTGAGCCAGAGATGGTATTGTCACCGAAGGATAAGATTTCACGGGCACAGGATGCCCTGGTCGATGCCATTGAAAAACATTGGGCAAAACGTGGGAGCACACAAAGGCATATCGTGCGATTACTCCGATTTACGAAGGGACTTTGCTTGTGTTCGACACAGAAGCCGAAAGATAAGCAACTGTTCAATGAGCATAACCATCATGTCGCTATGACCATGATTGAGAATCATGAGTTTTCGGACGGACAGCGCAGCCAGGCATATAAAAGTATTAACAACGTCTTTTCGGAATTGATTCATGCCGAAATCCATCATGGCAGCAATCCTGCCGTTGCACTGATCAAGCCCAAAAATGTTTGTGAATCGAGGACTACCGAGTTGACATTTGCTGATGTCGCAGCCGTCATCCGGTATATTCGAAATGACCAAACTATCGACGCGCTGAAACGCATCGAGGCCGAACTGTTTATTCGGCTGTGCATCGAGACTGGTCAACGACCTGGTGATATCCATCGGTGGAATGTTCTGAACATCACGCCTGATAAACATTATCTTTTCGACAATCACAAAACATCGAGAAAACATCGCGTCGCACATCTCATTTCAGATGTTTCGATGAATCTGGCCATGACCGCGATCGTCATGCGCGGTGGCACCGTCGAATATCCTCAAAGCATCGGAAACAAATATAGAGAAAACGACGATTATCAGTCTTTTTGGCGGCTTTGCCCGTCGGCTTACGGGCACTATATCAATTCCGTGATTCGTAATGTCGTTGGCGAAGATAAAACACTGTATTGTGCCAGGCATTTCTTCATATCAGAAATGTTCCGCATGACCGATTCTGAATTATGGGCCGAAGTGTTCACGCATGAAGGCAGAAATGTAAACCAACGGCATTATCTTCATGTTGACCAGAGCCGCGCCGATGCGCTGCTGAAGGAAATGTCGAAACGCCTCGATGAAGCTATCCGGATTGCAATCGGGGAATAAAAAAGGCGGCAATTGCCGCCTTTTGTTCAGTGTTTGATGCTCTGGAAGCATTCTGAAAAATCTCTGAATGCTTTTCTGTGTTTAGGTTTTGTCGTCGTCAATAGCGGCTTCAATGATGCCGCCATCGAGTTAATCTTAATATCGTTCTGGCAATTCGTAATCTTTTCCAAAGCCGGTTTTATGGCTTTATCGCCAAGCGATAAATATGCACAACTGGCACGAAAGAGCGCCGAAACGAATATCGATTTGCCTATGCTTCGTTCGTATTTGAGTGTTTTTTCATACGATGCAGTTTGAACATTCTTTCGAATCGTATCGCTCGTTGCGCCGTGGATGATGCACCAGCAACCAAAAGCCTGCAAATCATTGGCTATGACATGAGGAATCTTTTCACTGCCGGCATTTCGAAATATATCTTCGAAAATAAAGTCGTTGTTCAGTTCAAAACGGTTCGATATGGCCGTTCGAATGGCATCGAAGATGTACATATCACGGGCCCATGCTTTGACTATCTTTTCATTCTTGAGGATTTCGGCAAGCGGTTTGTCGATATCTCGTGAGACAGCATATAAGTACTGGATGACTCCGTTGTGAATCAAATCTGAACAGTTCTGGTCGGTGCCTTTTGTTTTGGATTGCCAAAGATAAAAATCACCTACAGCATTCGCAACTTTTTCCTGTTCCGATTTCGGGGCACGGGAATCCAATATAAATTCAGGAATGGACATTGTTTAATTCCTTTTGTCGATAATAGAAGATTGTACGATGGCTGCGTGAATGGCGCTTGTTTGTCAGATAGCCTGCAATGCATAATTGCAAAGCCGGTTGAAGCAGACCTTTCTTTTTCAGTGTCGATGCTGAAATACTGCCGCCATTGTCGATGATCATGTTTAGAACAGTTTGTTCCTCATCCGTCATACCAGATGCCGATGATTCGGAAATGGCACCGACGATGCGTTTCATTCGATACAGTTGCCTGACAAGGTGGCATTCCTCAATTTCAAGGACGCGCATCTGCCGGGCGATTTCGGCGAGCCTGTCAATGATTTCCTGTTTCGTTTTCATGGTCTGGCCATAAGGGAAATGCGTTGCCAGGAATATCCTGGCAAGGGTTGTGTTTTTTCGGTTCGTCATTCCAATACCAATACAGACATTCGCCCTCGCCATTGAGGACGACGGTCGATGGCGGCGTGCTACATTGGCATGTTGCAATCTGCGCAAGAAATATCAGCGTCATTGTCATGAGTTTTCAAACAGTCCGTGTTTTCCGTCGAATAGACAATCTCTTTTTCTGAGATTTGAATGAAATTCAGCTTTTCGGTGTAAACGACAACCTTCTCTTTGAATATGTCTTCTTTTACCCTGGCACTTCGCATGGCTGATTCCAAATCATCGAAATACCATGGCAGTCGGTTGTTTCCGGCTTTCATGACGTAGCCTTTTAGTTCGGTTGTCGATTCTGTTCGTTCGGTTATTTTCATTTGATACACCTTGTGACGGTTTGGGCAAAGCCCAGTTGAATGAGGTCTTTTGAATATTTGTTTCGTTCGTTGTTATCGTATTCCCTGAGCGCGGCATTACTGGCAGCGGAAAACAGTTCGTCCATTCGGCGTTCGATGCTTCGCTGTTCCGTATTCTGAAGGATGAGCGCTCTCAATTCGTTCTGTCTGCCTTCGTCCGACTCGCTGTCGAGGTCGACGTGAAGTCGTAACAGCTCGTAGTCATAATTGCCGCTTTGCTGATAGATGTGCGTGCAGCCAGTAAACCGCTTTTCGAGTTCGGCATATTCATCACCAAGGAAACGCTCCGGATTTGTGGTTTTGTGGCAACGAGACAGGATTTCATAAGCGGTTGGAATGAATACGGGCTTTTCATACAGAACTTTTTGAGAGGCAATCCAGACATCGCCGATGGAGTATTCGTGCAGAACATAGAACCATGCGGCGACGGTGGCTTTCTTTTCGTCGGCGGTTGAACGCGGCGCGTTCGGGAACAGTGACCAAAGCATGGTCAGGAAATTACGTGTCTCTTCGATATTCATTGCGCATTCCTTGCAGCAAACATGAATTTTTTAAGGTCCAATTGCTTTACTTTTTCTTTCTTTTCGATCGTCGAAAACATATCCGGCGAGTATGTAGGCAATATCTGCGAGTAGAACGCGTCGACATATTCCTTCATCAGCTCAAAACCATAGGCGCGGCGGTTTAAGTTCTTCGCTGCCAAAAGAGTTGTGCCGGAACCAGCGCAACAATCGATGACGACATCATCGATATCGGTGAATGTCCGGATGAGGAGTTCGAGCAACGGAACTGGCTTTTGTGTGGGATGAACCTTCGGCGTTTTGCGATCCTCAATCCAGGGCATACAGTTGAACATCATGCGGCCATCGTTGCGGAATTTCGGCAGTTTGTCGCGGTAAAACAGCAGGCCGTATTCGCAGTTGCCGACAATCTTCATGTTGGCTTTCAATACCTGGGCTGAATAATTCTTGTAGAATATCAAATTGATATAGTGTGCAAAGCCGTATTGTTTGGCGTTTTCAACCAGTTCGGGGATTTGCTCGAATGCGCAGAACAGAATCATGCAGCCGGCATCGTTCTGCTTTTTGGGCTCTTTTTTGAGCAGATTTGAACAGAAATGGAAGAATTCCGGAATGCGAAAACCGGCCTTGTCATCGGTATTGAAGAAAGACTTGTGGGCATTCTTGGACTCGCCGTTGGCATTGTCGCCGCCTTCGTACCATGATGGGGAAGATGCGAATGCCTTGTCGCCGAGTTGATATGGCAGGTCGGTGAGTATGAGCTGTGCTTTGGGAATTTCCTTGTTCTTCCAGTTCTGGAAGGAATCGCGGAATAATATGATTCGTTCCATAATTAAAATATATTCTTGGTTGTGGCAGCCAGGTGGTCGCGGTTGGTTTCGTAGTCGTTCGACTGATTTTGCTGACGGCGAGTGTCGCCGATGAGGCCTTTTTCGCGCATCCATTCGAGGGCGTTGTAGCCGTCGTTGAACGGGCGCAGGACGCCTTCTTCGATGCAGATTTGCCAGACTTGCTCGCAACTCTTTTTTGGGTGCCGAAGCATCCGTGACATCTCATTCGCATCGCACCAATATTGCTCGTTCGCCGATTCGGCCAAAAGTAGAATTAAGATTAATGCTTTTAGGCCAGTATGATTATCACTTCGGGAACGTGTTTCAAGACTGCGCACAAATGGTCTTGAATGCGTCAGCAAGTCGATGTCCATCTTGAACCACATTGTCACTCCATGATTTCGGGTTGATATATATATACAAATGGTAATCGGCGCGTATGGAGCGTGCGACATAGCGCCGATGGCCGGCCGTATGAAATAGGCCGGCACCACACACTATTTCTTCTTTTTGTTATGGTTATATAAGTCGGTTGCCAGAACGATTATTTCATTATCCGGGATGTGTTCGGGCGAACGCTGAACATCGGTTTTGAGGATGTCGGCATAGCTTTTGAGGACGCTTTCGGGCGTTTCGCCATGTGAGATGCGGTTTGTCATATCAAGCATGACATAATTTCGGGCGCCGGATGCGCGTTCGGCATCCGTTTTTTGCGGTTCCGGCTGTTTAGGCACGTCTGTCTTGGCGGCTTTCACGTTTGCTTTGACTTCCTGTTTGCGCTGGAAGGCATCGACGTTGCCATCGACATCCTCATCGGTCGCAATGCCGAAAATTGCGCTGAGAATATATCGTTTGAAATATGTGATCGACGCGCCGAGTTGTTGCGTGGCATTGGATGACATGCTCAATTTGGTATCGGTCATGACCATCGAGCTTTTGAGCCATTCGCCGGATTCGTGCAAAACGAGCGTTTCGAGAATATATTTGTCGCCGTCACTGGAAACATCCTGTGTGAACCACAGATGATGTTTGGGAAGCGTGAGACGCAACATATCGACGATGCCATCGAACGGCGCATATTTATAGCTGTATTTATCGCCAACTCTGGCAACCTTTGTTTTGGCGACATTGCCGAGTTCAGTGCTCGCCGCAATGAGGGATTTGAAAAGATTTGTACATTCCTGTGAAGTCTGCATGGCTTAATCCTCCTCATCATTGAATTCATCGAAGATATTATCATCGATATCGGAATCATAGTAATCGTCTTCGTAATCCGGATTGAAGTCATAACCGAATGCGTTATCAATCGCATCCAAATCACGTTCGATAGATGTGCGTTCATCCATCCAATCATCGTCGTACATGGTCAATTCTCCTTGGTTTTGATATCGTTTGAAATGAGAACGAGTTCGTTTGTGGCATTTGCAATCTGAGTGACGAGCATATTGAACAGCTCGACATTGGCGTCGGCGCGGTTCAGATTGATGGTTTTGAGGGCTGTCGAGCATCGCAGAATTGTATTTGTCGATTCTCGCTTTGTCTGTTCGATCGTTTTGTATTCCATGACGGACTCCTATTAATCGAGTGACCATGTGCCATTGGGGCCGCGATAGTCGGGGCCGTCTGTGTGGCTGGGCTTGTGTGCTTCGCGATTTCTTTTTGCGCGTTCTACTGCTTCGGCATATTCGAGTGCGATATAGTGATGATATAAACGAACAGGTCGGCAAGTTCCGTTTTTGCAATATCGCTCATAATCTATGCGCATCCATTGGAGTTTTTCGCAAAGTGGAAGGCTTTTTATAGAATAGAATCTTGCGATGATGGCAAATTCAACAAAGTTTTCTGATATTTCGATATCGGGAAACTTTTTGCGGAACTCATCGAACAGTTCAATTTCGGTGACGGGGTTGTATTCTCTATCTTCCGTGAACATATCAGTTTTCCTTATTCAGCCGTTCAGATTTGAGCGAGGATTCGAAGCGAGTGTTTTGTGCTTTCATTGCGTCGGTGGAAGCGGCGACTTCATCGAGGAATGACCAGAAATCCCATGATTCGTCGTTGTCATGGTTTGAAGCGATGTGAGCGGCAATGGATAACCGCAAATAACCGAAACGTTGTAGCATATTCTGCATGATTCTACTCCATAATGTGGATATATGAGTTTGGAATTTATGTTTAAGCATGAAATGGATACAGTTGTCGATATCTGCCGGTGTGTCACAATCAATCGGGCAGATATTCCACTTTCAGGGCAACAAGCGATGCGTGTTTGATGAATGTCCAGGCATCCGCGAGCGTGATGATTAAGTATGAATTGCCATTTGGCAAAGTGCATACCGCGTTGGATTCATCTGAGAAAAGCTGCGCGTTGTTCATCAAGAGATCGATGAACAGTTTTGCGGTGACCGCTTCGCATGGAAACTCGATTTGGCAACAATCCAAACGGTTCTCGTTCATGATTTCGAGAAGCATGAAGTGCAGGTCTCGGGCGAGCGGGACATTGAGGTGCGGATCGTCGAGTGCGCGGTTGATGCGCGTCTGGATTTCGACGAGGTTGTCGATGCGCCGGATGCCTTTTTCGACGCCGATGAGATGCCATTGCTCGAATGCATCCGCGGCCGCCTGAGACTTCGCGGGGCGTCTGGTTACAGATGGACAGTAACACATGATTTTTTCTCCTTGATCTGTGGGTTTAACAAGCATTCGTTCGGGTTTAAGCAAATGAATGCGAGAAAAAGAAAGCCAAGAGGTTAAACCGTAGGATCAAGTCTACCAAGCGCCTTTCCCGTTGTCGGTCTTTTATCGGCGATTGCCTCTCGGCCAAAAAGCAGGCCTGAAACAAGGCATAAAAAAAGAGCAATCTCGCGGCTCTTAGCGCTTGATCTGGAGGTGGTTTAATCCCTCTGACAAGGCGGCTTTATAGCGGAGGTTTTCGGCGGTGTAAAGTTTTTTGTGAAAATATATTTTTGACTTTTCACCGTGTGAACAAAAGTCACAAATAGAAAAATAGATTTGACTTTTGATAGAGTTTATCCTATATTACGCTTGTTCACGGCATGGAGCCGTTGGCGTGATTGACAACCGAAGAGGAGAGATGTTCGAGTTAATTTACTACCGAACCTCTGAGGGCAAATGCCCTATAGAGGAATACCTGGACGAGTTGGATGCCAAAGCGTTCAACGCGGTTTCAAGGGCTTTTGAAGCATTGAGACAAAACGGCCCGAAACTGAGACGCCCCATATCGGGAAGTCTTGGGGATGGGCTGTTTGAGCTGAGAGTTGACGATAGGTCAAACGCAAGGCG
>JAZODZ010000374.1:0-6697 GCA_045597285.1 Myxococcota bacterium | reverse complement strand
AGGCAGTAGGCAGTAGGCAGAAGAGCGCAATGATATAAATGCCTTGCTTTTCAGTATATTCCTCTGTCCTCTTGGGTAAACTGGGGTGAATAGTTACTTTGGCACGCCTATTGGCATACGGCGTGCCCGGCGCGCTATTGCATACGCGCGGCGTTTTTAGGGGATGCAGAACAAACTATTAACTCTTAATCGTGAAAATGCTATAGGGGCTGGCCGATTTTTGACGCAAACAGCGCCAAAATCCACAAACAAATCACCAGGAAGGACGCACTATGCAGGTTATTGGTATTGAAATTTCGGAATCAGGATTTCGCTGTGGACGTATCCAGAATACGGAAAAGCCCGAATTTATTAAGCTTAAACAATTTTCTGCCGACAAAAAAGGATTGAAGTCGATGGAAAGCTGGCTGGACGAATGCTGTTCAAAAGACCATCGTTCAGTCGTGATTTCGCTCGTCGTCGAAGACGACAACGGGGTTGCCCTTGCATGGCGTTTCCACGAACTCGGCTATGAAATTGCGCCGCAGACATTTGGATTTTTGCGTACGGCCCTGGCTCGCAATCGCGAACGTCGGTCAGTGGCCGAGCTTCTTGCCCAGAAAGGCGTGACGACCACGATGCGCTGGTCGCCGTTCAGCAAGGGACAGCTCGATCTTCGAAATGCACTCATCGAGCATGAGAATGCCCGCATCGGCTGTCTTCAGAACCAGGCGCGGAATGAGAATTACCAGAAAAATGCAATCGATTTTCTGTCGCAGCTGACGCGCAACGCGAGCGAGATTCATGCAAACCACATGATGGAAGTCGAAACGCAGATCCGCGGGCTGATGAAAAGCGGCGAATTCAAACAGACTTATGATCTGCTGATGACGATTCCGGGAATGAACGAGCTGGCGGCAGCGACACTGACGTACGTTTTGATCGCCTATCCATCCGAAACGCCGGAAAAATTTGCGCGTCTGCTGCACCTGCATGACGGTTCGAGAATTTCGCATGAGAATTACCGCAAACCCGAGTTAGGACTTGCCCGCAACGAGCTGTTCAACCTCGCGATGTCGACAGGTCTCGATCTGCCGGGCATCAGCGACATGCTGGACAGGATGTCGGATTCCGGGAAGTCGGAAAAGACGATTTATATGGCACTGGCCCATAAATATGCGCGTATGGTTCATGCCATTGCGACGAAAAAACAACCTTATCGGGGCTAAAAATGACCACACAGGCGTCGTTGGATGCAGTGCATGCACTGGAAAGGGCGTGGTTAAGGGATCGGGCATTGTCCCCGGACGCCCTCGATGACGCCGTGATATCGACATACCATTATGCGATGCGCCTGTCGGGAATCCGGAACATTGCCACGTCGACAGGGCTTGTCGAAATCGCGCCCCATCTGGACGGGTTTCGCAGTGAATTTTTAACGTTCATGCGCGTGCTCTCGGCCCGCATCTGGCAATACTGCGGGTCTGACGCATTCCAAAAGCCCGGGACGATAGCGTGGAAAGGCCAGTGGTTTACCGAGGCCGTGATTCAGGCATATCCGGACATGAAACGGCTGCTCGGATCCGCTCTGAGCGGCCTGTATCAAGCCTGTCCGCAAATCGATGCGCACGATATTGAGAACGCCGTGGGCCGGAAAAAGCTCGTGCTTGCGCTCGGCGGCGGCGGCGGAACGGGATTCGCGCACCTGTGTCTGTTTCAGTGGCTTGAAGAGCTCGGCATACAGCCGTCGCTCATCACGGGGACGTCCATCGGGGCGCTTCTCGGCCTGCTGCGGGCGCTGCAGACGCATTTTAATGCCGATGTCACGTTCAAAGAGCTACCCAGTCTGTGGAACATCATCAAATGCCTGCGCCCGGGATTCGGCACGGGAAAGCACGGCCTGATGGGGATTTTCCGGATCGATCTGAACAACATTCTGCTCCATTTTGCAGAACTGTATGGCTGGGACAGAATACCGACGCTGAAGAACCTGAAGATTCCGTTTGCGTCGATGTCATCGGGCATTCTGAACCAGTCGGGGCTTCCGGCATCCATCGAGTCGAAGAGTTCCGGTCTGCTGCGCACGATCGCGATGTTCCCGCTCAACTCGATTCACAAGACGATTCGCCATACGGTCAACATATCGAGCATCGTGTCGAGCCATCATGCGACCAAGCCGATCAGCTTTGGATTTGATCCGCTGACGGAAACGATGACATCGACCGATGCGGTCTCGTTCTCGATGCTCGTTCCGGGCGTCCTGAATTATGAAATGCCGCGAAATCATTACCGAAGCCGCGAGATCATGAATCAGATTTTTGCCGAGAACAATCTGTATCGCCTCTGTGACGGCGGTTTGGCGAGCAATGTCCCGGTACGGACGGCCCGCGAGGCGGTAGATAAGCATATTTTGGGGCAGGAAACGGCGTATATCCTGGGGCTCGACGTGTTTGCCCCGCAATCGGGCGATCCCCTGTTCTATCCGTTGCAGATGATCGCGAACAAGAATGCCACGGTGGATGCCTCGTTTGCCGATTCCTTCGTACGCCTCAAACATTTGCTCGATCCGATAGAAATCTCGCCCATTCCTCTTCGCCTTTACTGGCTCAACATGCGCTTCAGGCACGCCTTTGCGGACGAGATGAGAATCATTCGCTACGCGATGCGCCCCCTTTTGCCGCTGATTGCGGTGATGCACACGGAAGGGAGTTATGTCTAACCACCGTGGATATGTTTCGACCTCACCCCCGCCGCTTTCGCGGCCCCCCCTTTCCATAAATGGAGAGGGGGAGAAAAATGAGGAAATCGCCATTTCCCGGGGTTACGCGCTACGCGCTTCACCCCGGGCTGAAATCTTTCGCTCTTTCAGGGCGATTTTCTTACATTTATCGAAGGTCCTTCAATTTCGTGTATCTACGCTCGTTAAACAGAGCCGTGCCCATCCAAAACGAAATGTCGAGCGTATTCGCGACAGCGAATAGCTCGACAAAGGCATCGCGTATGGCCGACGGCCATAGCGATGCGCCCCAAAACACCGACAGAATTACACCGTGCGGCTTAACGTGAAGGAATTTGAAATCACGAAAATCGTGATACCATGAAGCGGCTGACACGGTTGTCGGCCTCACCCAAATGACAGCAATACTATGAAAAATCTATATCTCGTATCACTCGGTTGCCCCAAGACACGCGTCGACAGCGAAGTCATGCTTGGACTTCTTCGGCATGAGGGCTGGAAACTGACACCGGATCCGGAAAAGGCGGATGCCATCATCGTGAGCACTTGCGCGTTTTTACAGTCTTCGATCGAGGAGTCGATCGATGAGATTCTGGACTGCGCGGATTACAAGCAGGGGAGGTGCAAGCGGCTCATCGTGGCGGGTTGTCTTCCGTCGCGGTACAAGGACAACATGGACGAGCTCCGGAGTTCACTGCCCGAAGTCGATGATTTTTTGCTGACGAACCAGATTGCGGACATCGTGCACGCGCTGGAACCGGCGAAACGTTCCGATCCCGACAAAGACTTCTTTTTGGATCGCGATTTGGCGGCAAGGCAGTCGTATGCCTATCTGAAAGTCTCGGAAGGATGCAACCGTCGATGCTCGTTCTGCGCCATCCCGTTGATTCGTGGAAAACAGGTTTCGAGGCCGATCGACAGTCTGGTTCGGGAAGCGGAAAGCCTTGCGCAAAAAGGCGTCCGCGAGCTTGTTCTCGTGGCGCAGGAACTGACGGGTTACGGCACGGATCTGGGGATGAAAAATGGGCTTCTCGACTTGATCGACAGAATCGAGCCGATCGACGGGATCGAGTGGATTCGGCTGATGTACACGTATCCGTGGAATTTCAGCGAGCCTTTAATCGAGCGGCTGGGGCAGGGGAAGGTGCTGCCCTACGTGGACATTCCGTTACAGCATGTGTCGCAGCACATTCTCGACGACATGTGCCGTCACGTGGATGCGACGGAACAGGATCGCCTGATTCGGCGGCTGAGGGAGATTCCGGGAATGGTATTGAGGACATCGCTGATTGCGGGATATCCCGGCGAAACGGAGTCTGATGTCGATGAACTGGAAACCTGGATGAAGGAGATTCGTTTCGATCGGCTTGGGATATTCGAGTTCTCAGCGGAAGACGGGACGCTGGCGGCAACGCGTGCAGGACAGATTCCGGATGAAGTGAAGCGCGAACGACGCGAACGTCTGATGGCGGTTCAGCAGGAAATCCATGCGGAAAAAATGCGTGCGATGATGGGCCAGGAACTCGACATACTCGTGGACGGGATCAGCGAAGAGCATGAAATCGTTATGGAAGGGCGGTATTACGGACAGGCGCCGGAAGTCGACGGGAAGGTATTTTTGTCCTACGAGCAGACGGACAGGGATACGGCGCAGACCGGGGATATCGTAAAAGTCCGCGTGGTGGATTCATCGGAATACGATCTCGTGGGGAATGTTTTGGACTGAAAAGGGAAGGCGAATAATTACACGACGTCAACAACGTAAATGGTGAAACTTGCGTAACAAAACTAAAAGGTGTAGACTATGGGATTGTATGGTTTTTTCTGAAATCTACGGAAAATCCACATTAATCCTAAAAGACTTTCATATTTAACGCCCGCGACAGGGCCTAACGTAGGAAAAATTATGGGTAAAAAACTTCGAGTATTGATGGTTGCCGCAGCGATTGCATTGTTTTCGACGAACGCAATGGCAGAAGAAGAGAGCGGTGATTCCTCTTCGACCGAGAAACGTGTAAGTGCAAACGGCACCTATGAATTCCAGCTTTCTTGGGGCGTTGGTCTCCAGTATGGTCTGACCTTTACGGACATGGCGAACTGGAATGACTATCTTCTGATTCCGGCCAAAATGAATTATTTTGACGTGGACATTGTTGCTGATCACGAAATTTACGCCGAAGTCACGCCCGTTGAAGGATTCCGTATTAGCGTATTTGGTGGCTATCAGTCCCTTTATATTTCGAACACTGGTTTTAACTATGGTTATGCCGGTGTCGAACCCGCCTTCAGCGTCCGTCGTTCATTCTATGAATTTGCAGTAGGTTTGGGCATTGGTTACGGTAAATCCTGGCTCGACAACGACAACGGCGACATCGATGGTCACGGCCTTTTGGTCCGTCCGTTTGTTGAAGCGAGATTTTATCCGTGTGACATCTTCGCGCTTTATCTGCGCATTGCATTCAGCTACTACAAAGAGTTTGGCATTGATGGCGTAGACGATCTGACCGATTATGCCAAGGGCAGACTTGATACAGAAAACAACTTCAATGCGGACAAACTCAGCTATGCCGGTCCGAACCTGGCGATCGGTGTTCGCTTCGGCGATTACAAGACGCCTGTGAAAGTCGTTCCCGACAGCGATGGTGACGGCGTTCTCGATGATATCGATGACTGCGTGGATGAAGCCGGTTCGGAAGAGTTCAATGGTTGCCCGAATCCGGATCCGGATGGTGACGGCATGTGCGATCCCTGGGTTGCCGAAAAAGATCTCGCTGAATCGTTCGCGAAAGTCTGCAAGGGCACGGATAAATGCTCCGACGAAGCGGAAGATGTCGATGGCTACAAAGATGACGATGGTTGCGCCGATCCCGACAACGACGGCGACGGCATGTGCGATACATGGGTTTCCGAGAAAGGTCTTTCCGACAAATACGCTTCTATTTGCAAGGGTGCTGACAAATGTGCCGATGAAGCGGAAGATGTCGATGGCTTCAAAGATGACGATGGTTGCGCCGATCCCGATAACGATGGCGACGGCCTCTGCGATCCCTGGGTTTCCGAAAAAGGTCTCTCGGATAAATACGCTTCCGTTTGCAAGGGCAAAGACTCCTGCCCGAATGTTGCTTCCTCGTCGAGCGCCTTCCAAGGCTGCGTCAATCCCGACGCCGATGAAGACGGCTTCTGCGATGCCTGGGTTTATGAAAACAACCTCCAGAGCAACTTCCCGCAGTGCAAGGGCAAAGATATGTGCCCGAACGAGAAGGGCGATGATGCGAAGGGCTGCATTAAACGTCGTGTCGAAGTTACCGCCGACAAGATCGAAATCAATGAAGCCATTAACTTTGCTTCCGGCAAAGCCACGATTCAGAAATCTTCCGACAGCCTCCTTGAAGAAATTGCCAACGTCTTCAAGAACAATCCCCAGATTAAGAAAGTCGAAATCCAGGGTCACACCGATCTCAGCGGCAATGCCAAGAGCAACCAGAAACTTTCTGAGAACCGTGCGAAAGCCGTCTATGATCGCCTCGTTAAACTCGGCGTTGAAAAAGACCGCATGATTTCGAAGGGTTATGGCATGAGCCAGCCGGTCGAACCGCTCGCCAAGGGCCAGAAGAAAGAAACCGCCGAACAGGCAGCCAAGAACCGCCGCGTCGTCTTCCTGATCCTCGAACAGGATGAAGTGAAGAGCACGATGACGATTGGCGAAGCCAAAGATGCCGGTTTTGCCCGCGATGAAGTGAAAGTTCTGACCAAAGAAGAAAGCAAAGAAGCCGCCAAGAAAGAAGCTACGCCGGAAGGCCAGAATGCCAAGAAAGCCGTGACGGAAGCCAAGAAAGCCGCTGACAGCGCCAAGAAGACAGCAGATGATGCCGCCAAGAAAGCTGCCGACAAAGCCGCTGCTGACAAGAAAGCTGCTGAAGCAGCCGCCAAGAAAGCTGCCGACAAAGCCGCTGCTGACAAGAAAGCCGCTGAAGAAGCCGC
>JAZODZ010000373.1:0-4541 GCA_045597285.1 Myxococcota bacterium | reverse complement strand
ATTGCCAAGTTTATCAAATGAAATATTGCCGTCTTCATCGGAAATATCACCGTCATTGTCTGTGTCGATGAAGGGTTTTCCATTTTCATCCGTCACGATCGTCATGAAGAAATCATTGAAGGACGTGCAAAGATAATAGGGATATTCGCGGGAGAAAAATCGGAAATCGAAGCTGAATCCCTGTGCCGTTTCCGGAGCCCGCAATTTAAAGTGAAGAACGACTGAATCATGAATGTCGATGTCGGGTGAGGAGGCAGTACACTTTCTATGTGAGACGAGTTTCCTGTCATGCTGGTTGAAATAGACGTCGGGCACCGCCTCCTTGGAACCACCGATGGAAGTGAATGATGAGTCTCCATTTGGAACGTTTTGGGCATCGCCTGCGGTACCGGATGAAAGCATCGCGAAATTGTTTCCGACCCGGGCAGGAATCAAAATATCCCCTTTCTGATTTGCCATGCCATTGATCACGGCAACCTGAGCTGCATCGACCTTGTACTCACCGGACGGCGAAAGCTTTGGTCCGGATGCTGTAGATCTCGATAGGGAATACTCAATAATGCCGGGCTTGTCATCCGTCTTGCTCACGATGTCCATGCACATATCCATAGACTTGGCAAGCAGAAGCGCAGCCTGACCGGAAGAAACCTGAGACGCCCATTGGGAATCTGAAACCGAGTTGGCGATTGCATTACCGCAAGCGTGATCTTCGATTTGGCAATTCGCAGCAGAAGATGTCTCGGTACAGCTGATCTCGTCTTCATCGACGACATCATCGCAGTCGTCGTTAATTTTGTTGCCATTGCAGTCCGCTTCTCTGCCCGGATTTACCTTTTCCGGTTCCGGACACACTTTCTTCGAATCACAGCAGTCGCTTGGGGTACCGATTTCAGTACATACATAATAATCGTCTCCATCCTCGTCCTGCTGGTAGTCCGGAATGCCGTTGCAGTCGCTATCGCCCTTGGGATTGCTCGGATTACAAATCGCATACAATAAAGGCGTTACCTGTCCGACGCATTCAATACTCCAGTCTGCACCAAATTCTTCATCCACGATACAATGGGAAAGGCCAGCATGGCAGTTGCCGACATCTTTGGTTTCCGGGGAACCGTCATAACAAGGTTGGGTCTCGCCTTTGTGGCATATACATTCGCCTTCGGTCTCGCAGGTTCCATTATTGTCACAGTCTGAACGGCCTTCTTCGCATTTGCATTTGCCGCCTGGACAGGTTTGAGAACTGCCACAGCTTTCGCTGTTGGTTTCGCATGTGCCATCGTTATCGCAATCGGAATAGCCTGCGTCGCATTCGCATTTGCCCGCATGACACGATTGATTCTGTCCACAGGCATTGCCGCACTTACCGCAATGTTCATTGGATGTCTGCAAATCGCTGTTGGCGCATTCTTCAGATGTCAGAGTGCTGGATGAGCTGGAATCCGAACATCCCAGGGCCAGACATCCGGCCATGGATAATAATACCACAATATTTCGTCTCATAATGTCTCCATGAGCGGGAAAAAGTATCCGTCAAAATCGCGGTTTATAGCGAACACGCGCAGATCTATCTAGTATAAAAAGTATGGCAAAAAAAAGCGCAGCCGATGGCTGCGCTTTTTCTGTATCGAGAAGGGGGTTAGTTGATCGGTTTATTCGGATCGGGATCGGCAAAGTCCGTCCCGACTGTCGTTTCCTTGCAACGCCACTGGAAGTTATCGAGAATGACCGACGAATCGAAAGCCTGATCTCCCGTATCCCAAATGTAAAAGTCGATATTAAATATCTGACCGGGAGTAATGGGGGCTTGTGTCGTCAGCCACGCCGTTCCACCGCCTTTGTTTGACGAACCGCTCCCTGAACCTGTATAGGGATTGGGATAGTAGGCATAGAGCTCACTATAGCCATCTTCACATGTTCCGCAATGGCCTGAAGTACATGAAACGATAGCGGGACAACCATGACTACCAATTTTGCTCATGGCTGAGGAATCACCACATACAGGGGCTGCGCATGTCGTGAAGAAGGCATTGTTGACCGAAACGGCATTCCCCAGTTTATCAAATGAAATGTTGCCGTCTTCATCTGTAGCTGTGCCATTGTTATTTGTATCGATGAACGGATTGCCATTTTCATCGGTGACGATGGTCATAAAGAAATCATTAAAGGTAGTACAAACCCAGTAGGGATATTCGCGGGAGAAGAATCTGAAATCGAAACTGAAGCCCTTGGCCGTATCCGGTGCCCGCAGTTTCAGATGCAAAACAGCTGAGTCAAAAATGTTAGGGGATGCACCATTACACGATGGGTTTGATACCAACTGGTTATTATGATGACTTAAATAGACCTGTGGTACTTCATCAGAATTATAAGTGGAGTCGCTCTTTGGAACATTTCTTACGTCGCCAGCAGTTCCAGACGAAAGCATCGCAAAGCTATTCCCGACACGAGGCGGAATTAATACTGTTCCAGACGAATTACTCATGCCGCGAATTACGGCTGCCTGGTTATAATTGACACTATGATGTGAAGGGCCTGCACCGGACGATCTGCTAAGAGAATACTCAATAATCCCTGGTTTTCCAGAATCCTTGCTGACGATTTCCAGACACATATCCATCGATTTCGCGAGCAAGATGGCCGCTTCGTTGTTTGATACCTTCGATGCCCAAGTGCTATCGTTAAAGGATTCACTCAGAGAATCACCGCATGTGCGGTCAGCAATCAGGCAAGATGTCGTTGAGGTTGCCGAACAGGAAATCTCATCTTCATCGACCAGGCCGTCGCAGTCGTCGTCGATATTGTTGCCCTTGCAGTCAGCCGTTTTCCCCGGATTAATCTTTCCTGCAGATGCACCACATACAAGAGTGGAATCACAACAGTCATTTGGCGTTCCAAATTCCGTGCATGCCGTAAAGCCGTCATCATCATCGTCTTGCTCGTAATCTTTCACGCCATTACAGTCGCTGTCGCCATAAGGATTGGCCGTATCACAGATCGGATACAAACTAGGCGTCACTTCGCCGGTACACTCATACTCCCAATCAGCGCCCAAATCTTCATCCACCACACAGTGTTGAATGCCACCGTGGCAGTTGCCGACATTCTCGGTTTTAGGCGAACCGGAATAACACGCCCTCGTATCGCCAGGATGACAGATACATTCGCCTTCCGTTTCGCACGTCCCATTGCTGTCGCAGTCGGAATACCCGGTCTGACATATGCACTGTCCCTTGGCACAAACCGAGTTCGCGCCGCATGCATGACCACATGTTCCGCAATGCTCTAATGAGGTCTGCAAATCAATCCCTTGACAGACACTGGGATCAACCGGAGTCGTGGGATTGCTCGGATTGCTTGGATTTGACGGATTGCTCGGGTTACTTGGATTGCTCGGGTTACTTGGATTGCTTGGGTTACTCGGATTTGACGGATTGCTCGGATTTGACGGTGTGGTTGAAGTCCCGTGTCCGTTATCGACTGTAATGGTTGATTCCGTACAGCCAAGCGCCAGACAGGCTGACGCCAATATTATTGCTATTGTTCTGTTCATTAATTCCTCCATTATAGGGCTCTAAACTCCCATCTTCTATTCTAACGGTATTATCGCGATCATTCCAGTATAATATACAGATATTTTGTATTTCTAGCGTAACAGTCAATGTAGCGCTAATTTATCAAAAAGTTATACTTTGTTTAACGAGCGTGGATAGACGTAATTAGAAGAACATTCAATAAATGCAGCTCGTTTCGGGTAAAAAAGCTCTGTTTAACGAGCATGGATATGCGTAATAAGAAGAATATTCGATAAATGTTGATAAATCGCCCTGAAAGGGCGAAATGTTTCAACCCGGGGGGAAGCGCCGGGTAAAAGCGATTTCCCCAAATTATTTCTCCCCCTCTCCAATGGAGAGGGGGCAGGGGGGGGGAGCCCCCCAAAGCCCAATCCACGGTAGTTAAACAGAGCCTAAAAAAAAGCCTCCATTCCATGGGAACAGAGGCCATAATGCTTAAATGCAAATCGTCTTATTTACGACGGGTTTTAACAGCATCCTGAACATAGACGACAGAGCCGTTGGCACCGGGGATCGAACCTTTCACGAGAATGAGGTTCTGTTCTGCATCAATGCTGAAGACGCGGAGGTTCTGAACGGTAACGCGTTCATTGCCACACTGACCAGCCATTTTGCGGTTTTTCATGACGCGACCCGGTGTGGAGGTCGTACCGATGGAACCACCGTGACGCATATATTCATGGGCACCGTGTGTGCGTTTGGCACCGCCGAAATTATGGCGTTTCATAACACCCGTGAAACCGGAACCTTTGCTCGTGCCAATCACATCAATGATTTCACCGGCAACAAAGATATCGGCATTCACTTTCTGGCCGACTTCATATTTGTCGAGATCAGATTCCCAAACACGGATTTCGTGAAGGGATTTGCAGGGCTCTACGCCAGCTGCTTTGAACACGCCGGTTTCGGCCTTGTTCTGTTTGTAAACAACTTCGCCGTCCACTTCTGCTTTGCGAGCTTCTTCAAAAC
>JAZODZ010000372.1:0-4810 GCA_045597285.1 Myxococcota bacterium | reverse complement strand
TTTTCACGGGCGTCATCGACGATATGTTTTTTTCCGTTGACCGTAATTTCCATCTCTAATTCCTATATCTGGTAATCATTCTGAATGTCAGTGAAGTGTGAACCGCGATTTATTTTTGTGGCGGAATAATCATCGGGAGTTTCTGATATCGTTTCCCCGTGGCGTGATAGATGGCGTTTGCTGTTGCCGGAGCCATGAGTTCAAGCGCGGGTTCGCCAATGCCTTTGGCCCCGGATTTTGACATCGGATCATAGTTCTCGACGAGCGTCACGATGAAATCGGGGAGTTCATTTGCCCTGGGAACCTTGTATTTTCCGAGGTTCAGGTTTGTAATCTTGCCATCCTTGATACCGAGATCTTCCATCGTGGCGTATCCGAATCCCTGCGCCATGCCGCCGTTGATCTGTCCGATGAGGAAGGGGGGATTGACGGCTTTTCCGACATCGTGGGTTGCGGCCGCGCTGATCAGACGGATTTTACCCGTCTTGGGATTGATGGCGATTTCGGCGGCCTGGCAGCCGTAAACGAACGTGAAATATGCTTTCCCGTGGCCGGTTTCTTCGTCCCATGAGCAGTCGATGCCATCGCGGACGCGGAATGTCTCTTGCGCATACGGATGCTGTCTGAGCAAGAACATCTTGAGACCGGCTTCTGGCCACGTGAGGGATTTTCCGTTCGGCGCGGAGATGAGGTCGTTGGCAAAAATGACTTCTTCCGGCTTACACTCGAGTGTCTCAGCAAGCGATTCGGCGAGGTGTTTCTTGATTTTGTCGGCTGCAAGCACGATGGCACTCGTGCCCATGATGGTGCCACGTGAGGCGACCGTCGTACCGGAATCGGGAATGCTCGAAGTCGAGGAACGGCGATAACGGATTCTGTCTTTGCTGCAGCCGAGGTATTCAGCGGCAGTCAGAATCATGGCGCTTTCGGAACCCTGGCCATTCTCGTGAATACCTGTCTCGATGAGGATCGAACCGTCGAACTGGACATTGATGATGGCGGCACACATGTCGGGGCCTTCGGCACCGAGGCTCATGCCGCGATAGCTCATGGCAATGCCGACGCCGTAGTATTCCCCGTTCTCATTGAGTTTGCCGTACGTATTGTTCTTGCGTTTTTCGAAGTAATTGATTTTTTCAAGAGTCGTGTTCAGAACCTGTTCCATGCTGACGGTATGGTTGTCGAGAACCTGTTCTGTGACGGTCATCGATCCTTGTTTGACGCAGTTGATGCGGCGGAATTCGATTTCATCGATGCCGAGGGCTTCGGCGGCTTTTTCGACCATTTGTTCGACGACGTAGTTCATCTGAGGGGAGCCGAAACCACGGAATGCGCCTGTGAACACGTTGTTTGTATGGACGCCATAGACATCGGTATGGACATTGGGAACGCAATATGGACCGCAGCACTGGGCCGTCGAACGGAACGTGACCCAGGGCGTGACGGAACAATAGGCACCGCCGTCAGCATAGACCGTGATATGAGCTGCCTGAATCTTGCCGTCCTTCGTGAGGCCCCATTTGTAATAAATCTTATAGGGGTGGCGTTTGTAGCTCTCTTTCATCGACCATTCGCGATCGTAAGTCAGTTTGCATGGATGGTCTGTGAGGCGTGCACAGAGCGCGGCGCGAGCGGCAACGATGGCGGCCGTGTCGTCCTTTCCGCCAAACCCGCCTCCTACCGGAATCGTGAACACCTCTATGTTCGACAGAGGCTCTCCAAGAAGACATGCCGAGAACCGACGCGCAACGAAGGGATGCTGCATGGAACCGTAGATGCGAATGACGCCGTCGTCATCGGGAACGGCGACGCTCGATTCTGGCTCGATATAGGCGTGTTCCTGATGCTGCGTCTCGAAATATTCGTCGAGAATGATATCGCAGTGTTTGAAAGCCTCTTCGGGATTGCCTGTTCGGACTTTGTGGTGATTGATGAGATTCGTGCCTTTTTCTGGGTGGATGAGGATTTCGTCTTTGAAAGCCTCTTCCGGGTCGAAGATGGCAGGAAGGTCTTCGAGGTCGGCCGTGACGTGTTTTGCCGCTTCGAGCGCTTGTTTGCGCGTCTCGGCGATGACGAGTGCAATGACGTCGCCCTGCATGCGAATTCGATCAAAAGCCAGCACTCGATAATCGCGCTGGATTTGCCCGAAACATGGATTCCCCGGGACATCCGCTGCGGTTACGACGCGGACGACGCCCGGCATTCCGGCGGCTTCTTCCGTATGGATTGCATTAATTTTGGCGCTGACTTTGTCCGTGTACACTGGTACGACGTGAAGCATGCCATGAAATTTATAGTCATCGGCATATTTGGCGCGTCCCGTCACTTTGATTTCGGCATCATTTCGCCAGGCTTTTGTTTCAATCACAGCGACCTCCTTAAATGGGATAACTCCCAGAGTAAAACGTCTGTTTCCAGACGATTAAAACATGAATCTTTTAACAGAAATCTTTGAATTATGGTGAAAACTTTGAGTGCATTGCTTCCAAACGAAGTTCAAAGTGTAAAAACTAATCGGTCAAGAGACCGGAAACACCAAAAAAGTTGAATTCCTCTGTGGGGCGTCGAACGGAATAAACCTCGACGGGATGCCGCTTTCCCTTGACGAGGATGGGCGTGAGCTGATCGACTTCGACGTCGTCCTTGAGTTCCTGATAGGTTTCGTCACTGATGAGGATTTGCCCGGCTTCGGCCGCCGAACAGAGCCGTGCCCCAAGATTGACGGTGTCCCCGATGACGGTATAGCTCATGGCCTGTGTCGAACCCATGTAGCCGGCAATCATGTCCCCGGTGGCGATGCCGATGCCAATGTTGTACAGGGGCAGGTTGTTCTGCATTCTGTCGAGGTTGAGCTTTGTCAGCGCATTCATCATGTCGATGGCGCATTCGACGGCTTTTTGCGCATGTTCCTCGCGTGAAACGCCGACGCCCCAGACGGCCATGACCTGGTCGCCCACGAATTTGTCGAGCACGCCGTCGTGGCGGAAAACGCATTCGACCATGCGTTCAAAAAAGTCGTTGAGCAACTTGACGATGACTTGTGGCGAACTTTGTTCCGTCAGCCGTGTAAATCCGCGGATATCGGCAAACAGAACCGTGGCGTGCGTGAGAGCGCCGCTTTTTTGGAGCTCGATCTTACCGCTCATGACATCGTTGATGAGGTGTGGCGAGATGATTCGGCTCAGATTTTCGCGGATGATGACGTTTCGCTTGCTTTCTTCAATCATGTGGGCCTGCTGGATTGAGAAAGCGACCTGACGGGCAAATCCCGTCAGAATCTGAAGGTCTTTCTTGTCGAAAGCGCCTTTCATGAGCTGCGTGTCGAGGTTGATGACGCCGAGGACTTTCTTTTCATACATGAGCGGCACGCACATCGTCGATCGCACGTTGTCGAGGACGAGTGAATGCGATGACGAAAACCGCGTGTCCTCGAGCATATCTCCCGACAGGACGGCGGTTTTTTCCGAAACGACTTCTTCGAGCAACGTCTCTGAAAACTTAAAATTCTCAATCGGTTGGTGATCGCTGTTCATCGCGATGCGCGTCCGCATTTTGCCATTTTCATCGGCGAGCAGGATGGCGGCACGGTCGGCGTGAAATATCTCAAATGCTTTGTTGACAATGATTTCGAGCAACCGGTCGAGGTCGACCGTGGTCGAAGCTTCGGCCGAAAGTTCAGCCGCAACACGTAGCTTTTCGTAGTCCTGTCTCAAATCCTTCTGCGATTCGATGAGGTGTTCGGGCAGGAATTTCGCGTCCTCGGCGACGTGTTTGCGGATTGGTGGCATGCCCTGCACGAGTTCCAGGCATTTCTGAATCTCTTCCTGGCTGACTTCCGATGTTTTTTGGTCATCTATGCGCTTGATGTCTGCATCTTTGTCTGATTCCACGAATGTCAGGATGTGGTTTCCGATACCGATGTCGTCGCCATATTGCAGGACATGCGGCCCGTCGAGAAGCTCGTCGTTGACCGTCGTGCCGTTGCGGCTTCCGATGTCGCGAATGACATAGACGCCGTTTTTTAGCGTGATTTCAGCGTGTTCCTTGCTTATCAGGCGATCCATGAGCTGGAGATCCTGTTCCGGATGCCGGCCAATACGCGTGTGTTCTCCAAGTTCGTAGCATTCCCATTTTCCGCTGTTTGAAAAGTATCTCAGTTTTGGCATAAGCGACTCCGGATTCGCGCAAAAAACCATCGTTTCTTAATGTATCTGCGGCTTAATTGCAATTATCTTTGCCGTCGTGAATGATTGAAACGGTGTCGCAGCGCGTATGCAATAGCGCTGCGGGCACGCCGTATGTCAATAGGCGTGCCGCCACAAAAAAATGCGCGGATCAATGAGGCAGACGGTTGCTGTCGCCCCAGCTTTTTGACACTGGATTGTTTATGAAATAAGCCAGATATTGGCCGAATCCGTCTTTTCCAGGCGTCAGGATTGCGGCGGTTATATGCGGATTCGTATTTTCAACCACCGTCCGTAAATCTCACCGCTTTTTATATTATTGCTTATGTATAACGAATATGCTGTCCCTATTTTAGCGGTCATGGCTGCTGTCATGCTCATTTTGTGGATTCTCAGCAAAAGGGAACTTGGCAAAATGCGCTCCGAAAACATTAAACTCCTCAAGGAAAAAGACCTCCTTTCAAAAAACAAACGCCTTGAACTGAAGGAGAATGCGAAAAATAAGGATTCCGACAAGGCGTCGGAGGATAAAGATTCAGGAGATAAAACCAAAGAGGACAAACCTGTTAAAAAAGATGACTCTGTAAAAAAAGAGGACCAATCTGTTAGAACAGGAAAGTCTTCCA
>JAZODZ010000371.1:0-8501 GCA_045597285.1 Myxococcota bacterium | reverse complement strand
ATGTTTGCTAATGCATATTATTTTAACCAGAATATCGCTGGGTGGGATACGTCGAATGTGACGAATATGTCGTATTTGTTTTATAATGCAAAGCAATTTAACCGTGATATCAGCAATTGGAAAGTTACAAAATTGACGGATTATACTAATATTTTCTGTAACTCGGGGCTGAGCGCTTCGCAAAAAGATAGTATAAATAACAAGTGGAGCGCGATGAATAGCCAGCTGACAGGGTTGTTGAATTGCGCGAATTAGTAACTATTCTGACCCGCTGCTATGCGGCACCCTCTCCACAGCGGTTGAGGGAGGAGCATTTTATATCATTTATCATGTTTTTGCGTTGTTCCCCTACGGGGAACTATTGTTTGATTTCGCTGATTTCCCGGTAGGCGCTACGCACCGGGGGGTACAAATATGTAAGCCCTAATGGGCTTTGCGTGTGTTGCAAACTTCCAATTCGTGAATTTTGTGGTATAATCATTGATGTGGTTCGTTCTGTTGTAACGAGGCATCCTGACTATTCCTGTATCTGCTTGAGGTTATAATGAATCGTTTTCCATTCGTATTGATTGTCATGGGATTGGTTGCATTGTCGACAGGTTGTACGCTGGGTGAGATTTATGGTGATAAATGCCCAGAGTGGGTCGCAGTGTATCAGGATGGCGTTCGGATTGAATACGAGGAGAGTTCACCCGAAGCTCTTGAAGCAAGACAATCAGGGTATTGTCCAGAGAATTATATTTGCTCCCTCGATTCTGACAAACAGAGGATTTGCCGAACAAAGTGCGATGAAAATTCATTTTTATGCAATGAAAAGTGCATGACATCCGATAAATATCAATTTTCTTTTACTAAATATGAAGGGCTTGACTACTGCGTTGCCGTTGCCTCATCGGAATGTTCTGAGAAATGCGCAAATGGTTGCGATGAATCGGGAAAGTGTCTGTGCAGCGATCAATGTCCCAATCATTGCAATTCCAATGGTGAATGTATTTGTCTTGATGGCGATGCGGTTTGTACAAGACCAAACGCGATTAAGGAATGTTCGGAGAATAAATGGGAGGAGAAAAATTGCCCTGCAGGATGTCAGAAGGGGAGTGCGGAAAAGCGAGATGCTTGTATTTCGTTCGTTTGCGAGGAAGACCAGGTTCAATGCAATCCGGAAGATAATCATAAAGTTTTGGTCTGTCACAATAATGCATGGCAAGATAATAACAAGGATTGTCAATTTGGATGTGACAATGGGGAATGTCTGTCATCTGAATCCATTCTGGTTTCGCTTGAGAGTGTTTGGCTTCTCAATAATGATGATCCTAGTAATAATTCAAAATCCATCAATGCTAAATATGTCGTGAATACAGTTGTAACAGCAAGTGATTTGGATATTAATGCCAGCGACATCAATTGCGTGCTCGTCGTCAAAAATCCATTGGATGATCATTCTACACAGCTCACGCTATCCGTGAATCCGGAAGTGAAAGACAGTTGTTCTACAAGTTTGACTCTGAGAGCCGGAAAAGCTACTAAAAAAGTCGATGTGCGTGTTTTTGCTGCCGACGAAGACAGTAATGGCAACTATATGCTTGATTATTTCGAAACTTCTTCAAAACAAGGCCTGGAATGTCGCAAATACAGTGATTGCGACTCCAGTGACGGCAAAGAGAAAGGCTTTTGCGACAGCTTTATTGGCTATCATTGTTCTACGAGATGTACCGAAGACATGCAATGCATTCCTGCTAAAAACATAGATGGCAATAAGTACAGTTTTAAATGTCGTCACTACGAAGATGGTACTGGCGATGGGCGGTGTGCGCCGGATACGTTTGAAACGCTCTGGGAAATTCCGGATGGGGCTGATAGTCGCATGATTACACTTCCAACCGTGCATGCCATGCATTGTAACTTCGAGTTGGATTGGGGCGATGGCAGTAGTATTCACTATTCTTCCTGTCCTGACAACAATCTGACGCATATGTATGCCAAATCCGGAACTTATCGCGTCAGAATTACAGGGTCTTATGATAACTGGGCTTTTTCCAATACTAAGGATTATAAGCCCAATCCAGTTTGTGATCATTTTAAAGGAGTTGTCTCTTTCGGTCCTGTTGGCCTTGCAGGGAAGGGGTATTATGTTTTTTATAAGTGTGTAAATCATGATATCAATACGCAAGCAGTCGACATTCCCGATTCTTCGAAATTGACGAATATGGCCTATATGTTTAAGGGAAATCCACTGTTCAATCAGCCTATTGGAAACTGGGATACATCGAATGTCACAAATTTAAGCCATTTTTTTGAAGATGCCGCTGCTTTCAACCAGCCCATTGGTAATTGGATGACTTCTAAGGTGACGACATTGAACTATGCTTTTTCGGGGGCCAAGGCTTTTAATCAGGATTTGGATGGCTGGGATACATCGAATGTCACGAAAATGCAGAATGTTTTTAGCGGGGCTATCGATTTTAATGGTAAACTGGAGACTTGGGATACATCGAATGTCGAAAGCATGGCACATATGTTTCACGGTGCTTCCAGCTTTAATCAAGTTATTAACTCTAACCAAGCTCTAAATCGTTGGATTACTTCGAATGTTACCGATATGTCTGAAATGTTTTTGTGGGCAAAGTCTTTTAATCAGGAACTCGACAAATGGGATGTCTCAAATGTAGGGGATATGGAGTCGATGTTTAGCGGAGCCATCGAATTTGATCAGGATATCAATAATTGGGATGTTTCAAATGTTCGCGACATGTCCTTTATGTTTTCGAGTGCATCTAAATTCAATCAGCCACTTAATAAGTGGAATACTTCTAGCCTCACATATATGTCATCTATTTTTGCTAATACTAATGCTTTTAATCAGGATCTCGATAACTGGAATGTGAGTAATGTGTCTTCTATGAACGGTGTGTTTGAGCGAGCTAATGCTTTTAATGGTAATATTTCTACATGGAATACATCAAAAGTCAGCAATATGGAGCACATGTTTTATATGGCATCCAGCTTTAATCAGCCGATTAATGAGTGGGATACATCAAAAGTAAAATTTATGACATATATGTTTTACTATGCAAAGGCTTTTAATCAGGATCTCAATCAATGGAATGTTGGCAATGTGACTTATATGGCAAATATGTTTGATGGGGCAAGTGCTTTTAATGGTGATATTTCTACCTGGGATACTTCAAAAGTCGGCAATATGGAGCACATGTTTTATAATGCTTCCAGCTTTAATCAGCCGATTAATGACTGGGATACATCAAATGTCATGGATATGAGTTGGATTTTTGAAAATGCCAAGTCGTTTAATCAGCCACTTGATAAGTGGAATATTTCTAAAGCTAGTGATCTTAAAAACTTCTTCTTGGGTTCTGGAATATCCAAAGAGAATTATTGCATTCTTTTTAAAGGATTGTATGCATCTTATTGGGAAAAATATAGTAATAGTTATCTCGGTGTCTCATATACTTGCCCATAACCTTCTCAGGGATTTTTCGGAATTTGACGATGGGCAAAATAAACACGCAAAACGATGCTGCGCCGTATGTCAATAGGCGCAGCCAATGTGCGGTGTATCGACCAACGGTCGATAGCCGCACGCCAACAAAGCGACTAAATTACGAAAAATACGACAGCAAACGGGCGTTATTGGCGGCCATTCGGGTACGTTCAGTGGCCCATTCACGAAGCCGCTTGATATCGTCTTCGCGCTGCTTGTAAAGCGGAACGATATCCTGAATGGCATCGAGGACATCATCCTGCGTGATTTCGCGGCGTTTTTCAAATGCGGTAAACAAGCCCGCAATCACAGCCTGCTCGATTTCAGCGCCCGAAAAGTTTTTGGCTTCTATCGCCAGACGCCCACAGTCGAAATTATTGGGATCGCGGTGACGGCGACGCAGATGGATAGCAAAAATCTCGGCACGCGCTTTTTCATCGGGCAAATCGACAAAGAACAGCTCGTCGAAGCGCCCTTTTCGAATCAGTTCTGCCGGGAGCTGACGCACATCGTTTGCCGTGGCCACAAAAAATGAATTCGATTTGCGTTCCTGCAACCAGTTGAGGATGTGTCCCAAAAGGCGTCGCGTTGCCGGATCGGCACCTTCATCGAACGACTTCTCGATCTCGTCGCACCAAATCACGGCCGGTGCCATCGCATCGGCAACAGCCAGTGCCTTCTGAAGCACAGCATCGGGCGACTCCGTACCTCCGGCAAAGATGGAACTCATGTCGAGCCGCAAAAGCGGGAATTTCCACGTATTTGCAATAGCTTTTGCAATCAGGGATTTACCGCACCCCTGAATACCTACGAGCAACAATCCTCGCGGTGGCATCAGTCCAAAACGCCTCGCTTCATCACTAAAGACGGCCTGTCTTTGGCGAAGCCATATTTTCAATTCATCCGCGCCACCGACATCATCGAGTGTTGCCGCATCGTCAATCACCTCGATCGACATATCACGTGCCAGAAGGCGTTTCTTTTCTTCCGAAATGCGGCTATCCCAGTTGTTAAAGCGAGGATTTTCGCGAGCTTCCACGAGCGTCCTCTGAAGGATGCGGAATATCTGCGAGCGCGTGAGACCTGCCGACTGTATCGTCAGGCGCTCGAGGCGTTCCGCATTCTGCGCATACATTCCCAGTGTTTGCTGAATAAACCTACGGCGAGCTTCCGTCGTAGGCAGCGGAGCCGACAGAAGGGGGATGTGTCGAAGGCATTCGGGCCGTTTCTGCGCTGGATGCATAAGGATTATCATCGTCAGATCCGTTTTGAATCGACGGGAAAGGTGCATCAGAAACTTCGAACCGCGATGATAATCCTGCGTCGTCGCATTGCACCACACGACGACCGTTCGGTCTGTGACTCTTTCGAGGGCTTCGAAATCGGGTTCCTCGACAATGCAAAACTTCATCGATTTTTCATCGACGTAATGCTTTATCGCCTCAATAATCCAGTCATCCTCAGGCGTTTCAACCCAGATAACCGGCTCGGAAGCCATCATGCTCAAAATGAGAATGCGGAGAAACGAATTTTCGTCCATTCCTGTTCCCCGTTAATTGATTACGTTAAAACTGAATACTACCACTTTACCCACAAAAATCCTGTCGCCGGGACGAAGTACCATGCGGGTTCTGTTCAGCTCACAATCCCAGGTATTGACGTGTGTCGAGTTGTTGTTGCACAAGTCTTCGACATAATAAAACCCGTTTATATCCGCATAAATCTTGAGGTGTCGGCGAGAAATTGTTCTGTCCTGCTTCCAATAGGCGGCCAGATCGATATCGGGATAATAACCGGCCATGACATCCCGCCGCCCAATGATCACAGGGTTGCCCATCAAAGGAATTTTTGTCAAATAGGAACCGCGATAAAACACGTCCTGGTGATTCTCAACGAGAAGAAAGGCGGTTTTTCCTTTATATTCTGACTGCTGCTGGCAATCGTTTAAAACCGACACTTTCGCCGTCTGCGGCTGTTCCAGTTCCAATGTGACAGCATTTTCATCGATTGCCTCATTATTGCGATCTGTACGAAGGATATTTTCATCACCCATTTTTCTAACCCTTTGATTGGTTGGACAATCGCGAACAAACACCTATCTATCTTTTACAATTAGTCACGGATCATTTCAAGCCCTGGCAACAAAGTGAGCAACTTAGGCATCACTTTCGACAGGGATCGGTCACTTTCGGCCTCGACCATCGAAATTGCATCATCCACAGGAATATGCTCGATATCGTCGAGGCGAATAACTTTTTCATTATGGCTGAAATCATCGCAAAGCACGAGTATTCGTTTGGCATGCGGGCAATTGGTCAACGTCAGCTGAAGCAGTTCCATCGCCTGTGCCCTGACTGAGGCCTTCGAATTCGCCATCGACAAATAAATCGTTTGAATCATATCTCGCCGATAAAGTGCCATCATGCCTTTGAACATCCTGCTAATCGTGCCGTCGTAAAAGCTCTGCATGACATCATCTAGTTCGCGGTGAGAATCTTCCGTTTCCTGTTCTTCAATGGCTTGCATAATGACGAGAACGGCCTGAGCGAGACGTGCTTCGTGTCCAATTAAATCGAGAACATTTTTCTGAACAACGCTATGTGTATTCAAATCCTGCGAATTATCGAGCAGGATGGCATCGAGTGTCGCCTCACGGGCAAATGGCGAGTTGTCGTGAAGCATTTCCGGATCATAAGTAATCGCTTTTTTATCGTCACCTTTTTCTTCCGAAGTCAGGATATTGACGGCATCTTTTTCATCCACGCCCAACACACCGGTTTTGAGCTGTTTATATAGGTGATAAGCGGAATATCTGTTCAAATCGCGGACGAAATAAAGCATGGCGAGATTGACGGGAATGAGCAAAAGCGGCGTATATTGGGCTCCGAGAATCGGAGCCAGTATATTGAGCAAAAGGCCGGTACAAATGCCGCCAAGGGGGTTCATGACGCCTTTAAACACGACTTTTGAACGGTTTCTGAGAAGGCGCGGCAGGGAAGATATGGCGATTTCACGAGCCGAATCCTGAATCGTAAACCGAAGAGCGACATCCATAAACCGAAGAGCCACGACGCAAATCGCGCTATAAATGAATATAAATGGTGCCGAAAAAACGAGCAAAATGATCGGCGTCACGGCAAACAGCGTTCGCGTCTTGAACCTCGTCAGGAACTGGGAAAGAAGCGTCAGTTGGACGAGCAGATTAAACGTGTTCGATACGGCATTGAAATGGCCGTAGAAAATCGCGATCCCCTCTTTATCGAAGTTGACCTGCAAATAATATTTGAGGACGAAATCGATGATATTCGTGGCCACGGCGGTGAGAAAGAAAATCAAAGACAGATTTTTGAGCAGCGGTGAACCGACGATATCTTTGACCGCATAGACAAAATCTTCCTTGAGTGACCGTTTGGACTCGCTATTGACAGAATACTGCGTTTTCTCGGATCGGCGGTAGTGCCTGAGAACGGCGACGGGCACCGCCATGAGGATGAAACTGGACACATCCGCCACGGGAAGCGCTGCAATCCCGAACCAGTGAATGAGGCCCGGAATCAAGCAGCCTGCGGCAATGCCGCCGAGTGTGGATGCCGCACTGACGAGATGAAAAAGGCGCCGTCCCTGCCGCGCATTAAAGGCATCGCCAATGGCATTCCAAACGATGATATTGCCAAGCGCCGGTGCAGTAATCAGAAATGTAGCATAGGCAAGGATGGCAGTTTGTGATTCGATATTCAGGTTTTGAAAAAAAATGACACCAAAGGCCGAAAGCAGCAACATCGAAACATTCAGCTTCGTTGCCGAAACGATCCGAATGAGCTGAAAATAGACGACCGAAACGACCATCAGCGCCAGACTCGAAAAAATGAAGAAATTGGCGACATTGACAGCGGGCCTTGCAGAAAGAAGCACGGCATCGCTCAGCGTTCGTCCTAAAACGACGCTGGCGATGGACGAAAACGTGCCCAATGCGGCCATGAGCAGCGGAAATAATTCTCCGGGCCTTATGTTAAAAAAACGGGATTCTCGAGTCACGGAAATGAAACAAAAAAGAGGCGCGATTAAATCGCGCCACAAGCGAGCAACGCGGGAAATGCCGCGTTCTTAAACTCAATTGTTATCAGGAATTAGAAGCGGGCCTGAGCAAAGATACCGAGTCCGAGGACGTGCGGGTCACGCATATAGTATTCGGCGGTATAGTGGACAGAGTCTTTGCGGCGACCGAGCTGGTTGCGGTCATAGTTATAATTAATCTGTCCGATGAGGCTCATCATTTCTGACATATCCCAACGAAGGGCGAGTTTGAGCGAATAGATGGCTTCGGGCTCATTGCCATTCGGGAAAGCGATGATGGTGCCGGAATCCATGACGGCCACGGTCTGGACACCGCCCGTAAGCTCGTTGGCGTTCAACGTTTCGCTAATGCGACCGCGATAGGAGGCAGGTTTCTGAATGCCGAACTGGAGAGAAGGCATGAGGTTTGTCGATTCGAACCAATATTCACCCTTGATCGCGAAAAGGACTTCACCCTGGCTGGATGATCCATTGGGCAATGTCATGTAAGGATCGAGGCTGGGGACGTTGAAGAGAATGAAATAGAGATCGCGATAGAGGAGGTCGACGTTGATGGCGAGTTTGCCAATGAAGAAGTCGGCGCGAAGGGCACCGGCGAAGGCATCGATACGCTCGGTCGAACCAATCTTGTCAGAATCGCCGAGAACCTGGCTCAGCCAGTTGCCCTCGATGGATGCTCGCCATGTGAAGTTCTCATAATTGGCCGGTTTGCGGAGGAAGTAGTTGGATGCTTCGAGTGCATCGTTGTTATTGCGATAGAGGCGATAATCGATGGAGGATTCGGGTTTGAAACCGGCAGAGAATGCGCTCAAACGAGCAGAAATGCCGCCATCGAGAACTTGCTTGCCCTGGACGCCCTGTTTTGGGTTTTTACCGGCATCAAAGACACCGCTGTTGACTTCGATACCGAACATATTGCCGATATAAC
>JAZODZ010000370.1:0-3149 GCA_045597285.1 Myxococcota bacterium | reverse complement strand
CGATGCGCGACACGGGAAGTTCCTCGGCATGGCTCAAAAACCATGGGGATGCGTTTGTTTCAGCGGCTCACAGGATCGCTGCCGCCCCGGTCAAATCCGACAGCTCGCAGGACTGCCCGCAGCAGATGCTCCGCGACATGGTCACACCAACCGGCCTTGCCGGTATCGACATGAACAACCCGGATGATGCCGCCATCCTGTCGAAAACCGCAAAAGAACTCATGCCACAGCTCAAGGCCTGGCATTCAAACGAGAACACCGAAAAAGCCGGTCTGAGCCTCCAGGTCATGTCACTGACGCGTTCTTCGGACACGCTGGATCAGGCAAAACAGACAGCCACGTCAAATGGCAACATGGGGCTTCGTCTGGATGCGATCGACGCGATAGCGTCTTTTGATACGCCCGAAAGCAAAACGCTCCTCAGAGAGCTTTCTGTGAATGAAAACAGCCTGATTCGTGCCGCCTCGCTGAACCATCTCGACGCGGGCGATCCTTCGGACAAACAGATTCTGGAAAAAGCCCTGAACGACGATTACGCCATCGTCCGGGAAACAGCCAGGTCACGTTTGAACGGCAAATGAGGGGGTAGAGGGACAGCAAAAAAATAAAGGCTCTGTTGAGCAAGCGCAGCAAAAAAAATAAGAGAACCTCGATAAATGCTGAAAACTCGCCCTGAAAGGGCGAAAGAATACAGCCGGGAGTTCACGCGGCGTTTCTTCCGGAAGGCACGAAATTCCTGAGGTCTAGCTTGTAATCGTTTTTCTTGAGCGATTTGAAGCGTTTGCGCAATTCGTCTACTGCCTATTGCCTAATTTCGATAGGATTGAACAGTTATAACTATTCGATCCATGTCAATTATAAATATTCTCCCTATGGTATGCCATATATCCATCCATGCCCGGTAAAACATTGATATGAATATTACAATCTATATTAAAAACACTTCTATCATACTGACTTAATCTGTCTGATATCATTATCTTACCATCGGATGCAAAGGATATAAACCCCTGATCGAATAATTTATCCAAATGAACAGCGAGCAACAAACCGTTAAAAACATCAATCCGTTCGCTATCATTTTTGCACATTGCCCATGGCTTGATGTGGCTTGCGACCAATAGTTCAGGAATTGCAATACCAGTGATAATGCATTGGCCGTGATATAATTCCATCAAACCATTTCGAAACAAATCCTGACATGTGCGTTCGCGAATCATTGCATCGCGTTCGCTTTCCAGGCCACGTTTATCAAACTGTTCATGAATTCTTCGGTTGATTTCCTGTGCATTCGTGGCACGAACATCAAGCGCGATCAGTGAATGCTTGTTTCCAGATGTACACAGAGAACGCAGAACAAACAAGAGATCGCTTTCAGAGATGCGAAACGCATCCATGGAACCGGATGGAATCGAAGACAAAAATGCAGGCTTTATCCATTCTCTGAGATTATGCTGTGGCATTTGTTCAACGGCACAACAGACTTCATCCGGATATTGCTCGCGATGTGTCATCCACACTCGCGTTCCGTGCACGGATGAAACGCATTCCATCCACTCGTCATCGCGGTAATTGGAAACATCAAATCCAGCTTTCCTCGCAATGGCACAAAGGCGCTGTTTTTCAAACTCATTCATACCCACACCCTCCCGAACACAATAATCTATCGAAAAAGACGAGTCATGTCATCTCAAACAGTGTGGGGCATCAATGTCCCAGCAACCGGAATGGGTCTGGTTGCCATTCATGTTTAGGAGATAAATACATGATTTACGGTTACATTCGCGTTTCAACCGACAAACAGACTGTCGAAAACCAGCGATTCGAAATCAATCGCTATTGTAGGGAGCATCAGATTCAGGTGCATAAATGGATCGAAGACGAAGGCGTTTCCGGAACCAAATATTACACCAAACGAGCGCTTGGCCCTTTGATTCAGCACTGCAAGCCTGGCGATCTCATCATTTGTAGCGAGATATCGAGGCTTGGCAGGGATTTGCTCATGATTATGGAAATCCTCAATGTGTTGATGAAAAATGAAATCCGCCTCTACACCATCAAAGACAATTTCAGGCTGGGCGATGACATGCAGTGCAAAGTACTCGCCTTTGCGTTTGGACTCTCAGCTGAAATTGAACGCAAACTCATATCACAGCGAACTAAAGAGGCTTTGGCAAGACTCAAGGCTGAAGGTAAAAAGCTCGGGCGCCCGGCGGGAAAACGCTCGGAGAATTGGAGCAAACTCTGTGGGCATCTGGATGAAATCCGTGAGATGGTTCATCAAGGCTGCAAGAAAAAAGACATTTGCTGCCGTTTCCATTGTAATCGAGCCACTTTGCTGCGTTTTCTGAAAATCGAGGGCGCAGACGACTTGATCGCCGCCCCCGTCAGGCCTCGTCTACTGGATGCCGAAAAACTACGCCAGAAAGCCGAAGAGGGATTAACACTCACCGCGTGCGCCAGGGCCTTAGGTGTGAATGCTTCCACGATTCGTCATTATGCCGAGCAAAATGACATACATTTTGGCCGGAAAAAGACCATCTATGATCATCTCGATGAAAAACGCACAGAAATCGAAGAACGCATGATGGCGGGCGAAACCAGCCAGAATATTCGAAAATCACTTGGCATCGTCAATTCCACTTGGTGCACTTGGCTGCATCGCCGCGGTTTATGCCGGTCGTATAACATCGAAGAGCTGAGAAAACGCAAAAGCGAAGTCTGTCTGCTGTACCGTGCAGACAATTCCCCCAAAAAGATTGGTGAAACACTTGGCTACTCCACCAAGGTCGTTGAACAACTCATCGAAGAATTACACTTGAACCGCGACCGCAAACTCACGCCAGAACTCAAAGCCATGGCAAAACGCAACGGCATCTCACCAAAACTCATTCAGGCAAGGCTCACACGTGGCTGGTCAAAACTCGATACATGCTCTATCCCCCCAAAATCAAAGCACAAAACAGTAAAGGAGGAAAAGATGTCTCCAGAACCTGACGCGTAAAACAGGCTATTTTATACAGCACAACGGCGGCCCTGCCGCCTATACCGATCCGGACGGCCCATCCTGGGCAATCCTCTCCCCCATAGAACGCTCCATCAAAGCCAAAATCGAGGCCGTCGGCACGCCACTCAAGGATTGGGATATT
>JAZODZ010000369.1:0-2531 GCA_045597285.1 Myxococcota bacterium | reverse complement strand
TGATATCCATCATCCGGGCGACAATTTTTTCGATAAAATGGTAAGCCTCGTCGGAAACTTCATATCTTCGGGTTTTAAATCCAACGATAACCTCGCTTATGGCATTATCGCGGGTTGTATGCGCGTGGCGAAGGAATCTATTTTTACGGGCATGAACAATCCCGGCGTGATTACAGTTACGAGTCGAATCCCCGATGAATTCTGGGGATTTACTGAGGCGGAAGTCAAAACTATGCTTGCATATTACGGCATAGAAGATAAATATGAAATGCTCGAAAAGTGGTATGATGGATATGAATATAGTGGACGCAAAGTATATAATCCCGTGAGTTTATTGAATGCCATACGTGGGCTTGTGTATGGATATGGAGATGATGCCATACAATCGTATTGGGCCATGACGAGTAGCAATGATATCATCGATGAGATGATCGATAATAATCCGCAGCATCGCGAGGCTTTAGCGCATTTGATGGAAGGCGAAACCATGACGGTGCCCGTATTCGATAATTTGTCGTATCGAGACTTGAAACAAACTCCGGATGCGATATGGAGATTTTGATTATGCACGGGATATTTGAAAGACATTAAAGTCGGCAAAGACGAACGGAATCGAATGCAAGCCGTGGTCGCCGTGCCCAATGAAGAGGTATGGGCGATTATGGATTCATCGATGCAGCATTGGTGGAAGGATATATATCTTGACGGGTGCGATGCACGGCCGCTGATGCATGCGCTCTTGAACGGGGATGTCGCAAGTATTGAACGCGAAATACGCACGATCTTGAATAACAGCGTGAGCACAAACGATGCAAAAGAAGATTTCTATCACGGCATGTTGGTCGGCGTGTTGAGTACGATAAAAACAGTAAAATCCAATCGCGAATCTGGCGAGGGACGTCCCGATATCGTGGTTAAAGATGGCAACCGAGCGATTATATTGGAAATCAAGTGCCTTTTGCCCTCCGCGATTAATAAAATGCCGTTGGAGCAACAGTTCGTCAAAGTTCCAGTCATGATGAACGCATTATTGGATGAAGCCGAAACGCAGTTTAAAACTCGATATTATATTCAAGGTTTGAAGTTTGAAGACGAGAATATAACCGAAGTGAAGGCGTACGCCGTGTGTTTCTGCAAGAAACGATGCGCTGTGAGGAGGGTTGAGGGGGAGTGAGAGTGAGCTTTCCGATGATTTTGCGAGTTCGCATTTTCGTTGGGAGTCCGAAACACATACGCCCACGGTTATGATTACGGCGTATTCCAGGCGCTGTTGGTTGCGCCACAATGCAGCGGGCGGAATATATTAGTTTGGAAACAAAGAGGATGAACGCTATACTAGTCTGTCAAAGCTCCTGGATGTATGGCAAGAACTCGATAGATGAAAAACGTGCGGCACTTAAAGATATTTTCGATGCCGAAATGCCGCCACGGTGGTTAAACATAGCCAAAAAGATTGGAGGTGAATCGATTCTGTTGGGGGACTGACTGTTTGTGGAGGGGAGGAGGAATGAGATGGCATTTCGGTCGTTGTTGATATGCCGCCGCAGTCATTTTACAATTCCTGATAAATCCAGACTTGCGCATGTCTCGGACAATTCTGATAAATCGTATGAGAATGTCTCTTTGCTATCAGGCATTTGAAAAGTAACGCGTTTTGCTGTAAATAGCCTTTGTAGAAGCTGCTTTTCTGAATTTAAAAATATTATAGTAATTGAACCAGCTCCCATTGTATATGAATTGTTAATTGGCTTTTCATCATTAAATTTAATACGAATTTTATGATTCCAATAGGAAGGCCATCGAATTCCTCTTGAACTTAGCATAATTTCAGGCATGTGATGATTTTTTTGCCTTATAACCAACACAGGACTCTCTTTATTGTCTTCATCAAAAGCAAAGTTTAGATTGGCATATACTTTATTTGGAGAAACACTGGCGCAGAATCGATAAGTCGATTCATCAAAAGCATCGATTTCCTCTTTATATTCCCAGTTATTCAGCTTTCTATGTTCAATTCTGTCTGCACATTCCTTAATATTGCCTGATGCAACATGAATGGTTATAGTGCCCGAATCTTTGATGATATGAATTTTCATATCTTGCATATTATTAACAATATCTTTATATTGGGCTTCGTTTAACCTTAAGATTAATCCAGATTCATTTGTATAATTAACATTTTGGGCTGTGGCATCGCCTAATTGAACTTGTACCGTGTGCTTGCCGCTGGCAAGCACACCTGGAATAACTAGAATGGTTGGATTTAATAAATTATCTCTATACAGATGTATGAGTGGAGTCATGGTTCCTTCAAAGTCGGCAGCATTCTTCGCAATAATAGAGCATTGCCCTTTTGGATAATAATCACCAGGTTTATAATAATCCCATGTGGATGCTCTTTGAACAATTTCATCGATTGTTTTTTTTGCCTGTATGAAACTTAATGATTTAATTTCATTCTCGTTATCATTTTTGATATATGTCCTGTAGTGTTCTATCAACAATTTTATTTCTTCTTCCTCTTTTAATTT
>JAZODZ010000368.1:0-11194 GCA_045597285.1 Myxococcota bacterium | reverse complement strand
CAAGATTGCAGACAACATCCGACTGGTGGGCGCTGACACGGATTTCGCCACACTGCATAAGGTGTATAAATGGATGGTGGCTGGCATGCAGTTTACTGCCAAAGACGGCACGTCCTATACTATTGAACCAATTGACTTTGAGAATGAAGAAAACAATACGTTCCGTGTCGTCAACCAATTCACAGTAGATTACATCAACAACGGTGAGACAAAGAACCGTCGTCCAGATGTGCTGCTTTATGTGAATGGCATTCCCGTATGCATCATGGAGCTGAAGAACCCTGCTGATGCCAATGCTACAATTAACGATGCGTGGGAGCAGATTAACATTCGCTACTGGCGCGACATTCCCCATTTGCTACACTACTGTCCATTGGCCTGTATCAGCGATGGCGCGAAGACTCGTTTGGGAACTGTCCGCACACCGTATGAGCATTTTTACGCCTGGCGTCGTGTGGAAGATGGTGACAAGGTTTCGACAGGAGCCTTCGACGAGATGATGACAATGGTAAAAGGCGTTTATCGTCCTGACCGTTTCCTTGAAATCTTCCGCGACTATATCTATTTCCAGGATGAGGTCTATGACAGCGATGAGAAGGAAATCGTTTGCCGCTATCCACAGTTCTTTGCCACTCGTCTACTGAGGGAAAGCATTATCCAATCTGTTAAGACCAAGAGCGGCAAGGGTGGCACATACTTTGGTGCTACAGGCTGCGGGAAAACCTATACAATGGCATTTCTGGCCCGCCAACTGTGTCTGCGTTGCACAGAAGAAATAGGTTCGCCAACCATCCTGATGATAGTAGATAGAGATGACCTGCAGAATCAGGGCGCGAAACTATTCACCAAAAGTGCAGAGTTTCTGAATCTGGGGGAGGTATCGACTGTTCCAAGTCGCAAGATATTACGTCAAGAGTTGGGTTCCCGCGAGAGTGGCGGTTTCTTCATCTGTACCATCCAGAAGTTCTGCGACCGGAAGGATGACCCGATAGGTCTGATAAATTCTCGCTCGAACATTATCTGCTTCAGCGACGAAGCCCACCGAACACAGATTGAAGGCTCGAAACGCATCAAGTTCAGCGAGGATGCTGACGAGAACATGAAGGCGATGATTTCCAAACCATACGCCAATGTACTTCGTGAAGCGCTACCCAATGCAACATTTGTAGGTTTTACGGGTACACCTATTGCTGAGACTTATCAAACCTTTGGCGACGAGATTGACCGCTACACGATGGATCAGGCTGTTGCAGACGGATTGACCGTTCCAATCAAGTATCATCCGCGCATTGCCAAAGTACTGCTGAATCAGGAAAAGGCCAAAGAGATTGAGGCATACTATGCAAAATGTGCGGAGGAAGGCTCTACTCCGGAAGATATAGTCAAGAGCAAGAAGGCGATGAGTTCGCTGGAGGTGCTGCTTGGAGAGCCTGAACGTCTTGACAAACTGGCCATAGACATTCACGACCACTACATTCAGGCCGTGGCTGGTGACCCTGAACGCATTCAAAAAGCCATGATTGTATGTTCAAACCGCAAGATTGCGTACAATTTGCTACTGCGTTTCAAGGCGCATTACCCGCAGTGGTTCGTTGAACGGAAAGTTCCAGAGGACGTAGATGCTACGAAAGAAGAACTCGCTGAGTTGAAGGAGATGCCAACCATCGCAATGGTGTCCAGTGTCGGAAGCAACGACGAGGAGGATATGTACAACTATCTGGGAGGCGTGAAGAATGATCAGCGAACCTCGAAATGTGATGCAGCATTCAAGAATCCCAAATCGAACTTTCGGGTTGTCATCGTCGTTGACATGTGGATCACTGGCTTCGATGTTGAATGTCTGACTTATATATATAACGACAAACCGCTGCAGAAGCATACGCTCATTCAGACTATCAGTCGTGCCAACCGCAAATACCCAGGCAAAGAATTTGGCTTGATCATCGACTATATCGGTATTCGCGACCAGATGCTTGAAGCCCGTAAAATTTATGGTGGCAGCAGTACCCTGGCTCCGAATGCTGACGATATTGAGCAGGCAACATTGTTGTTCCGAGAACATTTGGTAATACTCAGGAACCTGTTTAAAGACTATGATCTGACACCTTTTCTTGATGTGAACACCGACCCGGCCACGCGATATACTCTGTTGGCAAAGGCTGCAGAGTATGTGTTTGTTTCGACTGAGAAGCTGAATTCGGTCAGCAATGATGGAAAAAAGACCAAGAAAGTAACATTCAAGACGTATTTCCTGCAAACAGTAAAGCGAATGAGAAAGGCATACGACCTGTGTCAGCCTTCAGGAGAACTGGGAGAGGACGAGTCGGCGCTGGCTCAGTGCTTTATGGCGATTGCGGGAATGGTGTACAAGATGAATGGGACAGACGCGCCTGATACCGACACCATGAACCGACAAGTTGCCAAGATGGTGGAGGAAGCCTTGAAATATAATAATGTCGAGGGCATTCTGGAAGATGGTGGGGAGATGGATATCTTCGGGCCTGAATTCACAGAACGCCTGGCCGATATTAAAATGCCTGCCTCAAAACTGGAAATGCTCATTAAACTGCTTCGCCATCAGATCACGGAATATGGCAAAACCAACCAGGTGGCCTCGAAGAAATTTCAGGAGTTATTAGAAGAAACCATCAAGCAATATCATGAACGACGCAAATTCCTGTTGGAAGAAGAAGCTGGCGCAACGCAGGAAGAGACGGCGGAAGACATCATTAAGATGGCGACAGAACAGGCCCTTGCAATTCTCAATAATATGAAGGTCGATCGAGAAAGCTTCCGTAAATTGGGGCTAACCTTTGAGGAAAAAGCATTCTACGACATATTAATTGCTCTCAGAGACAAAAATAATTTTGAGTATGGAGAAGACAGAGATGTTGGTGGAATTGTCGTCAACGAAAAATGCAGGCGTCTGGCTCGTAAGATAAAGGAGATTGTCGATGCCAAATCATCATTTGCTGATTGGCTTAACAATACGAATGTTCGCAACCAGCTGAAACAGGACATTAAGATTTGTCTAGTGAAAAATGGCTATCCTCCACAATATACACCTGAAGTTTTCCGTGAGGTGATGGAGCAAGTCGAAAATTTTAAGTTTCATAGCGATAGCAGGCATGTTGATTAAGCAAAAACTAAATTCAAAGCTATTGATTGTGAGGTATAGTATAGCACGCATCATTAACTTTTAATGATCAAACTCTTCCCCAAAGAAATCATGGAATTTCTATGGAGGGATTGCGAGTTATTCAAATAAGAATCGCGCGGTGTATGCGCACAGACCGCAGGTCGAGCACATAGCCGGGCGCAAAGGCGCGTATGCCCGCAGGGCAAAGCGCCGCCCGCCGTGCGTATTGAGCGCAACGAAATAGCATGGCAAACTACACCTCACAAGAGAGAATCACCCCATTGACCTAACCCACAACCCAGCATTTCTTCCGTATCCACACTCGTTAAACAGAGCTATTTTTTATCGACCGATAAGGCATATCAATGAGTATCAATGATCGCATTAAGGATATTTCGACCATACGCAACTGGCTGAGAGAATTCTCGCTATTTGGCGACAAAACGCGCGCAGATTTTACCGACATGAGCGGTTATCGCCATGTCCTCGAAAAAGCAGAACAGATTCTCAGAACCAATCTCCTCCAAAAACGCGATACGCAGAATTATCAGCACGTTTATCTGTCCATGGATGCCCGTGATATCGACCGCAATCCGCTTTTTGACTTTTACCGAATACACAGTTTTAAAACCAATGATTTAAAGCTCCATTTCCTCATTCTGGACTGTCTTTCAGACGGCAAAATGAAGAATCGCAATGAAATTCTGAGTTTCATTTACAAGCGAGAAGTTTATCCTGTCGATGATGACATGACGTCGACCCTTCACAGAAAACTCGAAGAGTATCTCAAACTCGGCATTCTGAGATTTCAGATGCAAAACAGGCAAAAACTCTATGGCCTAAATAAGACAGAGCTCGATTTAGTTCGCTGGCGAGAGGCAATTCAGTTTTATTCGGAAATCGATCCGCTCGGCGTGATAGGGGATTTTTTAAGAAGCCGGATTGATCGCATGAAACAATTGCCTTCGACAGTTCCCTTTCTGTTCCGGCACCATTACCTGCATCACGTCCTGGATGCCGAAATCGTCGAAACCATCTCGGATGCCATGCTGCATCGCCAATCTATTTATATTATTAACAATGCACGTCATGGCAAATCTAAAGATTCCGCTACCTCGTGCGAAATGATCCCGATTCAATTTTATCACAGCGTACAGTCTGGCCGACGATACCTCGCCTGCACCCCCGTTTCCGGTTTCCGGATGTCTTTTATACGACTCGACCGAATCCAATCTGTTAAGCCTGGAAATGCATTTCCGGACTATCAGACCTACTATGACAAAGCGATTCAGCGACTCAAGCATGTCTGGGGTGTTTCAGAAATGTGCCTGAAGAAACTCACCCACCTCGAAATGACGATCCATGTCCCGGATGAAAACGACTACACGATCAAACGCATTGATGCGGAAAAACGCCATGGATATGTCGAATATATCGATAAACATACTGCAAAATTTATTATCGATGTTTGGGAAGTCAGGGAAATGCTCCCGTGGGTGCGCACTTTTATCGGATATATTGTTGAACTCAAATGCTCGAATCAGTCATTTGTCGATCAATTCAAACACGATCTGCGCGAAGCTTATCGTCTGTATCAGGATCAAATATGATATTTCACGAAATCTATAATATCTATTTTGATGCAGTGACACGAATTCTACAGGCAGTTTTGAGTGGCGCAAAATTCAAAAAAAGCCTTGTATTTGATATCGCGAATCACCTGCATATCAGCAACGAAGCTTACTGGGCACTCGAAGCGGGGCTTGGACTGGGAACGGACAAAACCAACGAATATCAGCTATTTGATGAGAATGGAAACTCCAGAATTCAATGCTGTCCGGAAATGCCCCTGACGACTATCGAAAAGCGCTGGCTCAAAACGATTTTATGTGATCGAAGAATTCAATTGTTCGATATCCATGCCGAAGGGCTTGAAGACATAGAACCGTTCTACCTGCCAGACAATATCGTCGTGTATGATCGCGAAGGCACGGGCGATCCGTGGGAAGATGCCAGTTATATTCAGCATTTTCGCACCATTCTTGCGGCAATGCAGCACGGACAAAAGCTCAAACTGACCTGGCTGAGCCGTGAATCTTTGAAATGCCACGCTGTATGCCGCCCCGATCGATTTGAGTATTCGGAACTCGACGATCGCATGCGCCTTTGGGCCGATACCGATGACGCACAGATTAAAGTCACATTGGCCAGGCTCGTTGAATGCGAAATCACCGATCTGCCCACCAGTTTGTCTTTTCCGCCCGAACTGTCCAAACCGCTTCCGGCATCCGGCACGCGAAAGATGGAACAGGAAAAACGCGAGAATTTTATCGACATTGGCGAGGATTTGCCGGAACGGCTGGTACTCGAAATCCGGGATGAGCGCAATGCACTCGAGCGAGCATTTTTTCATTTTTCACATTTCCAAAAACAGGAAGTTGTATCCATAGGAGAGAATCGATATCGACTTGTCATGAGCATCGACAGCGACGATCGAGAGGAAATGATTAACCGCGTGATTTCGTTTGGACCGCTCGTTCGTGTGCTTGAACCGGCGTGGCTTGCCACACAGATTCGCGGACGTATGGAACAGCAATTATCCCTGTTAAAGATGTAGGCTGTGTGTTCGGATAAAGATTGTTCGAATAATATATCATGTTTTGAGGCTGGATTATGTAGTGGATGCAAAGGGAGAGAAACACGATGTGTAGATAATGCTATTATGAATAGATAAATGATGAATTCCGAGAATTTACTTGCGAGTCTGTATTTGGGTGTCAAGTTGGTGATGACGGGCGAGGAATTTATATTGAATATTACTGACATGTGTATCAATAAATCATCAAATGTGGATAATTTGAAGGAAAACTATACTGTTGAGCAGCTCTTTCATGTATGCATTCTTTGTAGTACAATTAAAGGTTCGTCATTAGTGTTCAGAACCCAAGCGTTCTGAAGTTCCAATATTGGTCTGGTCGTATTCGAGGTTCCAATGAAACATTATCCATTTGCACTTTTATTCATCGGCTTAGTCTTAATGTGTGCCGGTTGTACGCTTGGCGAGATTCATGGGGATAGATGTCCGGATTGGGTAACGGTGTATGAGGATGGTATCCCATTTGATCCGGCTTCGAGTTCGTCCGAGGCGCAGGATGCGAGGAAGGACGGGCATTGCCCGGATAATTATGTTTGTTCATTGAATGGCGATAAACAACGGATTTGTCGAACAAAATGCGATGAAAATTCGCATTTGTGCAATGAAAAGTGTTTGAATTCCGATAAATATACATTTTCTTTTACGACATACGAGGGGCTCAGCTATTGTGAGGCGACTTCGGTTTGTCCATCGAGCTGTGCTAATGGTTGTGATGAGTCCGGGGCTTGTCGATGTTCGTTGAGTTGTGTGAATGGTTGCGATGAAGCGGGGGCATGCCGGTGTCCTGCTAGTTGCACCAATGGGTGTGACGAAACAGGAAAATGTCTATGTCGGGATGGCTGCGTGAATGGCTGTGATGAAACGGGAGCCTGCAAATGTAAGAGCGATTGCGTGAATGAATGCGACGAAACGGGGGCATGCCGGTGTCCGAGTGATTGCACGACAAGCTGTAGCGAAAATGGTGAATGTAAATGCAATGACAAATGTCGCGATGTCTGCCGTCCGACTGGCGAGTGTATTTGTCAGAAAGGCGATGCCGTATGCACGAGTGCTCAGGATGTGAAAGAATGCTACGATAATGTTTGGGTTCCGAGGACTTGTCCAGTCGGGTGCCAACAAGGTTCAGATGATAATCGGGATGCCTGTATCCCGTTTGTTTGTCATGATGGGGATGTCCAATGTAAACCTGAGAGTAATCGTATTGCGCAGAAATGCAAGGACAATACCTGGCAGGATGAACAGACGGAATGCCAATTCGGGTGTTATAATGGCGAGTGTATGGCAGCTGAGTTCTTACAGCTTGATCCTGATAACGCGAGTATCCGTCTGCTCGCCACGTTTTTAACTACGGAAAACACGAAATCCGTTGTTGCCAAATATGTCGTGAATGCCGTGTTGACGCCCGTCGATCTTGGCATCATCTCAAGTGATGTGAATTGCGTCGTTATCGACAAAAAGGCATTGGACGATGGGGCAATTCAGGTCACGATGACGGTGGGCGCGAATGCGCAGAAATGCGCTACGATGTTGACTTTGCAGGCTGGCAATGCTGAAAAGACGATAGATGTACGCGTCTATGGGGCGGATGAAGACGAGAATAGCAATCATCTGCTCGATTATTACGAAACGGCTTCGAAACAAGGGGAAGCGTGCTGGAAATACCGTGATTGTGATTCCAGTGACGGCAAGGAAAAGGGATTCTGCGACAGTTTTATCGGATATCAATGTTCGACGAAATGTTCGAATGATGTTCAGTGCGTACCCGATGAAACGATTGATGGCCATACGTTCCATTACATTTGCCGCAATGACGGGCGTTGTGCGCCCGATACTTTCGAAACAGTCTGGAAGACAACAAATGCTAATGAATCGATTAAAATCCTTTTGAAAAATGCCCGAAAATGTGAATTCGATGTCGATTGGGGAGATAATTCAAAGGAAGATATAAATAGCTGTGCCGAAGATCTGGTTCATGTGTATCAAACTCCAGGCGAACATCATGTCAAAATAAAAGGCACGTTGCTGGGGTGGCATACTGTGGTGAGTTTGGAAACCGCAAAGGACGAGAATGACAATTCAGTGATTGTTGAAGATGAAAACGCATCAAAACTCGTCGAAGTCGTTTCGTTTGGAACAGTTGGTTTAGGTGGTTTGATTGACGATTATCTCAAAAATGGGTTTGCCAATAGTTCGAATCTCGTCAAGCTTTCTGCCGTCGATATTCCCGATGCCAGCGAATTGAAATCGATACATGGAATGTTCTCAAATGCAAAAAAAATGAATTATCCCATTGGCAATTGGGATACATCCAATGTCATCGAGATGAGGAATGCATTTTTATTTACGACTTCTTTCAATCAGGACATCGGTCATTGGGACACGTCGAAAGTGACGACTATGTTCGGTATGTTCCGTGAATCAGCCTTTAATCGCGATATCGGCCATTGGGATACGTCGAATGTTACGACGATGTATGGTATGTTTAATCATGCAATTGCTTTTAATCAGGATATTGGCAATTGGGATACGTCTAATGTTACAAATATGGCCTATATGTTCATGAATGCAAGTACTTTTAACCAGAATATTGGCAATTGGGATACGTCGCATGTCACAACGATGTATTGCATGTTTTATGATGCCATTGCGTTTAATCAGGATATCGGGAAATGGAATACATCGCACGTTACGGCTATGCGTGCCATGTTTCACAATTGTATTGATTTTAATCAGGATATAGGCAATTGGGATACGTCGAGTGTTAATGATATGGCTGGAATGTTTGAACTTGCAACTTCATTCAATCAGGATATTGGCCGCTGGAATACATCCAATGTCATTACTATGCACTGGATGTTTCATAAGACACCATTTAATCATGATATCGGCCATTGGGATACGTCTAAAGTGTCGAATATGTCTGATATGTTCAACGAAGCCAGTGCATTTAATCAGGATATAAGCAATTGGGATACATCGAATGTGACCAATATGAATACCATGTTTAACGGAGCTTTATCTTTTAATCAGGATATTGGGAAGTGGAATACTTCTAAAGTTACGACAATGGCTGGTATGTTCAAAGGTGCTTCAGCTTTTAATCAGAATATCGGCGGTTGGAATACATCGAATGTGACCGATATGTCTAATATGTTTTATAATGCTTCTAAATTTATCAATGATAGTATTAAAGGTTGGAACGTTGTGAAAGTGGTTGCGATTAGCAATATTTTTTGCAATTCCGGCTTATCTGAAAATCAGAAGAAGGATATTGAATATCAATGGGTCTGGACAAATGTTAATCTCAATGGATTGTTTATTTGTAATTAGTAATTATTGGCTGTAGATTATTCTTTGTTTTACACTTGAGAATGCAATTGGCTTTTTTCTATTCGAAACTTCCCTGTTCTGCAATTCTATGGTAGAATCAAAGCGGCTTGTTTCTAAACAGGACCGCCCGACAGGCGAGTGTTTTTGTCAGATAGGTGATGCGGTCTGTACGAGTACGAATGATGTGAAGGAATGCTTTGATAATGTTTGGGTTTCAAGAACTTGTTCTGTGGGGTGCTAGCAGGGAACGGAAGAGAAACACGATGCCTGCATACCGTTTGTTTGTCATGACGAAGACGTTCAGTGCAGTCCGGAGGATAATAATATTATTCAGATTTGTCGTGATAATGCGTGGATAAATGAGGAAACCAAGTGTCAATATGGGTGCGACAATGGCGTGTGTCTGCCGTATGAATCATTGTTAATTTCTGAAAACAACGTCAGGCTTCTCAACACCGGGACGGCTAATTCTGACGATAACTCGAAATCTGTTGTCGTTAGGTATTTGGTGAATGTGGTGTTGACATCCGTTGATTTAAAGATTGATGCGAGTAATGTGAATTGTATCATCATTGACAAAAAGTCTTTGGAAGACGGTTTAATGCGTCTGACGATGACGGTTGCCCCAGATGTAGATAAGTGTAGCACTGTATTGACTTTGAAGGCTGGCAGTGCGGAAGCTAAGATCAATGTGCAGGTGTTTGGTACGGAAGATGATGATAACGCCAATCACATGCTTGATTATTATGAGACGGCATCGAAACAGGGGGAAGAGTGTTGGAAATACAGTGATTGTGATTCTAGTGACGGCAAAGAACAAGGATTCTGTGACAGCTTTATTGGGTATCAGTGTTCGACGAAATGTAACGATGATTCGCTGTGTATGCCGGATGAGACGATCGACGGCAATACGTTCCATTACATTTGCCGTAAAGACGGACGTTGCGCCTCTGATACCTTCGAAACTGTGTGGGTAACGACGGAAGAAAATGAATCGATTAAAATCCTTTTGCTGGATGCTCAGAAATGTGATTTCGATATCGATTGGGGGGACGGTTCCAGTGACGTGATAAAGAGCTGTGAGCAGGATTTGGTTCATGAATATGCAGATCCCGGAGAACATCATGTCAAAATAAAGGGAACACTGTTGGGATGGCATACGGTCGCAGAGATTGAAGGCAATGAAGACGAGAACGGAAATAGCGTAATTGTTGAGGATGAAAACGCATCTAAACTCGTAGAAGTTGTTTCCTTCGGAACGGTCGGTTTCGGTGGATTGATTAAAGATTATCTCAAGTATGGTTTTGCCAATGCCACGAACCTCGCTAAGCTTTCTTCCGTCGATATCCCGGATGCCAGTGAATTGAGATCGATGTATGGAATGTTCACCAATGCCAAAAGCATGAATTATCCCATTGGCAATTGGGACGTATCGAACGTAACTGACATGATGAATGCGCTTTCATTTACAGCTTCTTTTATTCAGGATATCGGTCATTGGGATACGTCGAAGGTGACGAATATGTCTGGCATGTTTTACAATGCTGTTGCTTTTAATCAAGATATAGGTGAGTGGGATACATCCAATGTTTTCAGTATTTCAGATATGTTTCATGGTGCCAGTGCCTTTAATCAGAAAATAGGTAGCTGGGATACATCGAGTATTGCTCGTATGATTTATGTGTTTTATAGGGCTTCTTCATTTAATCAGGATATCGGCAATTGGGATACGTCTCAAGTGCAGGATATGGGCGGGATGTTTAAAGAAGCCGTTGCTTTTAATCAAGATATCAGCAAATGGGATACATCGAATGTTGAATCTATGGCACATATGTTCAAAAATGCCAGTACTTTTAATCGGGATATCAGTGGTTGGAAAACATCGAAGGTGCTGCTTATGGAAAAAATGTTTTATAATGCCAGTGCTTTTAATCAGAATATCAGTGCGTGGGATGTGACCAATGTGGTGAATCATCATAATATTTTCTGTCATTCCGGTCTAAGTGAAGACCTCAAGGACGCCATTAAACAGGAGTGGATTAAGAAAAATAGTAATATGAGCAATTTAT